>DASWIC010000047.1:0-23416 GCA_036397875.1 Burkholderiales bacterium | reverse complement strand
GTAGCGCAGGAAACGCACGAAGGTCACGCGCTCGCCTTGCCGCGCGCAAATGCCGACGCTCACGATGTTGGCGGAGGCCCCGATCATCGTCGCGTTGCCGCCGAGGGTTCCGGCGAACATCATGGCGATGAACACCGGCAGTACGGCGGCGGGCCAGTCGGTGAAATCGCCCGAAAGCGCCAGCTCGGGAACCGCCTCGGCGGCGACCAGATAGCCCTTGGTCATGACAACCGAGGCCGCCACCACCGGGATATTGGCGAGCACGCTCGATAACACGCCGACGCCCGCGAGTATCGCCAGCGCGACCAGCGTGAAGTCGGTGCCAAACCAGCCGTGGAGCTTCAACGACAGCCCCTGCAACAGGCCGGTCTTGGTGAAGCCCTGCATCAAGCACATGATCGCGCCGAGGAAGAACAGCGTTTTCCAATCCACCGCGCGCAGCACGTCGTCCACCGCCTCCACCCGGGCACCGTAGATGACGAGCAGCGCCAGAGCGGCGGCCAGGATCGCGACCGACGGCGGCACGATCCGGATCGGCAGATTCTCCCCGAAGAGGAACATGAGCACCATGAAAGCGAGAACGCAGAGAGCGAACGTGGCGAACCAGGGCCGCTCGACGCGCGGCGTGGACGCCGCGGCAGGCAAAGCGCGACGTGCGTTCCAGACCTCCGGCATCAGCCACGGCAGGAGCGGCACGATGACGAGCACGGCAAGCAGGCCGCCCAGGCTCACCTGTTTCAGGTACTGCGTGAAGGTCATCCCGATCGCGCTGCCGACGATGAAGGTCGCGGGATCGCCGACCAGCGTGAGGAGCCCCGCGGCATTGCTGACGATCGCAGTGAGCACCATCGGGCCCACGAAACCCACGCCAAGAGCCTTTGCAGTGCGGATGATGAGCGGCGCGAGGAGAATCACCGTGGTCGCGTTCGGCAGGAATGCGCACACCACGGCCACCACCAGCACGAGCAGGAGCAGGAACCGCTTGCCGCTGCCCCTGGTGAAACGCAGGAACGGCGCGCCGAGCCGCTCGAAGACGCCCGATTTCTCGAGGACGTGCGCCACCACCATGCCGCCGAAGAGCAGCGAGATGGCCCCGCCCGCGGTCGCCGGCACCACGAGGAAATCCTTGTCATCGAGGAGTCCTGTCACGATCATCGCCCCGACCCCGAGCAGAGCCGCGAGCGCCATGTCCGCGAGGTCGAAGGCGATGACGAGGATCACCGCCGCGAAAATCCCGATCGTGAGGTAGACCTGGAAGTCGGTCATGTCGATGTCCCCGTCAACGCAGCGGCGGCGCGTACATCAGGCCGCCTTGCGTCCAGGGCCGATTGAGTCCCCGCTCGAGCTTGAGCGCGCTTTCGGCCCCGAGATTGCGCTCGAACATCTCGCCGTAGTTTCCGACGGCCTTGATCACCCGCACCATCCAGTCCGGGCGCACGCCGAGCGCCTTGGCGTATTGCTTCTGGTACTGGAGGAGTCGTCGCATCGGGGCGCCTTGCGTCTCGCTCAATCTGGCTTCCACATTCGCCCGCGTGACCCGGGCTTCTTCGGCAGCAATGAGCGCGAACAGCACCCACCGCACCGTCAGGAACCAGGCATCGTCGCCAGGGCGCACCACGGGCCCAAGCGGTTCCTTGGAAATGCGCTCGGGCAGGATGACGAAGTCTTGCGCGCCACCCGGCGCGCGCAGCCGCGCCGCGGCAAGCTGCGAGACGTCCGAGGTGAAGGCCCGGCACTTGCCGGAGAAGAAGGCGTCGGCCGCGCCGATCTCCGAGTCGATGATCAGCGGCTCGACTTTGGCGCCGTACTCGCTGAAATAGTCGATCAGCTGCTCCACGTGCGTGGTGCCTTTGACGACGCAGATCGCGGTCCCTTTCAGGCGCGCCGCCGATTTCACGCCCGAGTTCGCGGCAACCATGAAACCCTGCGCGTCGTAGATCAGCACCCCCGGAAACCGCACGTTGAGCAGAACCTCGCGGCTCATCGTCCAGGTCGTGTTGCGGGCGAGAAGATCTATGGCACGAACGTTCAGCGCCGGGAACCGCTCGGAGGCCTTGAGCGGCCGGAATTCGACCTTTTCCGGATCCCCCAGGACCGCGGCGGCGACCGCGCGGCAGAAATCAGCATCGAGTCCGGCCCAGCGCCCGCTGGCATCGCGCCTGGAAAGACCGGTTACACCTTCGCTGACGCCGCAGCGCAGAAAACCGCGCGCCTTCACCTGCGCTACCGTCTCGCCCGCGGCTGCCTGCGCGGGGCCGTACGCAACCGCGAACAACACGCTTGCGTGCAGCAGCAGCCTCGCGATTGCGATCGGCGGCGTAATGGCAGTGACTTTCTTATGCACGATTGAGCCCCAGGGGCGCCGGTGGTATCGCACCGCCGATCAAAGCTTGACGCAGATCAAGGCGGACTTGTACTCCCTGGATAAGGCTATAATTATATTCTGGAAGTTGTTCAATGCCCCTCAATTCCCCGGAATCGCGGTCCCCTGCGAAGCACCTGAAACTCTGAAAGGAAAACAACCATGCGAAGCAGATTCCTTGGATCATTTGCCACAGTAGTCATCGCCGCCGCGCTCGTGTCATGCGCGGCCCCCGCGCCCAAGTACTCCGGATACCTCGGCGACGGTTACAAGCTGCTGAAGGAAGAGAAGGACCCGCTCGGCGCGCCGGTTCTGCGGTTCATCAGCCCGCAATTTACGCCGGCCAATTACCACTCGTTGATCATCGAGCGGGTTCAGTTCTACCCGGAACCGAAGCCGGACAGCCAGGTCAGCATGGGAGCGCTCAACGACATCCGCGACTACCTCTACAAGAGCATGCGGGAGAAAGTGGGCGCCAGGGTGAAGGTGGTTGACAAGCCCGGGCCCGGGGTGGCCCGCATCCGCAGCGCGATCACCGCCGTGAATGCGCAGACCGAGGCTCTCGCCGCCTATCAATATATTCCCATCGCCCTGATCGTCACGGCAGCCAAGAGATCCGCCGTAGGGGCTCCGGAGGATGCGCGGATTTTTGCGGAAGCCGAAGTCCTTGACAGCGTGAGCGGCGTTCGTCTGGCGGTCGCCGTGCGCGAAGGCACCGGGGAACGGCTGAAGCAAGCTGCGACAGGCGGCCCGCAGGTCACGCTGAATGAGCTGAAGCCCGTGATCGACAAGTGGGTCGACGCGCTTGCCTTGAATGCAATTACGCGCATCAAGGCCAAGTGATCCACGCGCGGCGCCGCTGCGCGCCGCGAAGCAGGCCGGAGACTGCGCAGGCCGACACGGCGCCTGCGCAGTCTCAGAAGCGGAAAATCCCGGCCAGGCCGAATCCGTATTACAACCGCACCATCCCTCTGCCTGATATTCTGGGAACGGGCATCTACGCCGGCGCGTCGCTTGAAGCTGGCCAGGTTCGCAGCCGCTTCGACGGCCTGCCCTCTGGTGGCACCATCTGGTCAGGTTCGGTGTTCCTCGCCGCGGATACCTTCGCCGGCCCGGCCTATTTCGGCATCGGGGCGAGTGAAGCCGGACGCTGGAGCCTGTACCTGCTCCTCGGTGCGCCGTGATCGCCGGCAATACGCGGGGAACGCTCCCGCCTACTTCGCAGTGCCGACCACTTCAACCTCGACGCGGCGATTCTGTGTGCGGCCCGCGGCTGTCTTGTTATCGGCGACCGGCTTGGTCTCTCCCATCCCGGCCACTTCCATAATGCCGGGATTGCCGCCGAGCTTGACCAGGTAATCGCGTACTGCTTGCGCGCGTCGCAGCGACAACTGCTGGTTGTATTCGGCTGCCCCGATGCTGTCCGTGTGGCCGGTTATTTTCACCAGCGTGGCGGCGTTCATCTCCACTCGCGCTTCTTCGCGGTACTTCCGGAGAGCTTCCTGTCCCGCCGGCGTCAGCTCTGACTTGTCGAAGCCAAACAGCGCGGCTTCCTGGAACACCATGACTTTCGACTTCGGCGTAGCCACTAGTACCGGCGCGACTACGGGTGCGGGCTTGGCGACGGGTGCCGGCTTGGGAGGGGCCGGTGGCGGCGCGACGACCCTCGGCTCGGGGAACAACTCGGGGTTGCATTCCTTGGTCGCGTTCTCCTTCGACCAGGAGGAGGTGCGAACGCATTGTCCGGAGCTGTCGCGCACCACAACGTCCCGCGTGTCGTAGGCATGTCCCGGCGACATCGCCGCATGAGCGGAAAACGCAGTGAGTGTGCCGACCAGCAGCGACGACAGCGCCAGCATGGCCGGGAAAGCTTCCTTGTGTCTGTTCATGGCTTGTCTCCCCTAGGTATTGAACGGATCGCCTGCGACGGTGCAGGCGTCTATTGAAACTTAGCAAGCAGCCGGGCGACAGTCCTGACGTAGATCAATCCGAAGCCACACCTCTGAAACTTACGCAAAACTTACGACTGCTCAATGACTTTACGCATCACCCTTAACGCACGTAACGCGCCGCTTACTTCGCCTGCGGCGGCGTGATCAGCCTGGCCGGGAGCTTCAGCGTCCGCTCGAAGATTCCCAGAACCTGGGACGTGACCGCTGCCGGACCGAGCGGCACGACGAGGGGGTCGCGGATGTCGCCGCTCACGCCGACCGGCACGCTGGTGAAAGTCCCGCCGATGATGTATCCCACGAGCGGCACCTTGCGCACCAGCTGGTCCAGGCGGCTGAACGGAGCGACCAGCACCGTGAGCCGGCTGCTGTAGTCGGTGACGGAGATCCAGCCGTTCGCGGCGAGCCCCAGCGCATCGCTCAGGAAAGACCCTTCCTCGACGATAAACCGCCCGTCCTCGAAATGCCCGGCCACGGTCAGCGCACGATAGGGAAATCCCCGGTCGTCGAGCTTGGGGCCGTCCGCCTTTATCAGCGAGGCGACGTTCGTCATGGAGAGGATGTTCCCGAGCAGCGCGAACTTCATGACCTTGCCGTCGCGCACGTCGGCGCGGACCGTCCCCTTGAGATTCTTCGGGAGCTCCGCCAGCGTGCCCTGCGTGCTGAGGTCTGCGTTCAGGTCATAAATTCCGGTGATCGCCACGCGCTCCCCGCTCAGGCAGTGGGCGGTCTGCTCGAGCTGCTGCTTCTGCGCGGCGATGCGAGCGGAGGCGGAAAAGCCCTGTGGCATCGCCTCGAGCGTCAGTGGCAACGAGATTCCGCAGAGCTGCGCCTGCTCCAGGTCCAGGTGCGCGCGCCGCTCCTCGAGGGACAGGGTCGCCGCAACCGGTGCGATCTTGTAGCGGCCGCGCTGCACGGAATCCGCGCGTAGCGCTATTCGCCCTGTCACCGGCAGGGGCCACAGCCGCGATGCCGCGTCCTTGCCGCCCGCGGCCGGCTTGGGCCGCGCATCCGCGGCGGTCTTCGCCTTGGGAGGCGCGAGCGCGTCCAGGTCGATGCCGGGGGAATCGAGCTGCGCGTCGATGACGAGCCCGCTTGCGCCACGCATGAGCTTTCCTCGCAGTGTCGCGCGCTGCCCAGCCCAATCCACCGTGGCTTCGCGCACTTGCAGAGCCGTTTCATCGCCCGCCATATCGATGCGTTCTATCCTGAACGGCTGTCCGATCAACCAGGCGAGGTCGAGAGTCTCCCCTTTCAGTTGGCCAGAGGCCAAAGTACGCTGGGGATGCTCGCGGTCGATGCTAAAGCGCAAGTCTCCGGCAACGGCGCCCGATGGCATCTTTGCGCGCTTCAGCACCGCTGCGATGCTGGTGCTGCGCAGGGAGCCGGAGTACCGCCCTTCGAGCAAACCGCCCTTGGCACGCAACGCCAGCTCGGCGTCGCTGCGCCCGTCCTTGATCGTTGCCCGCCGGATGTCGAGCGCGCCCGCGGCCCAGCCGAGATCGACGGTGACAGCGGCTCCTGCATCGAATTGCGCGGTCGCCTGCACTTCCACCGCGCCACCGCGACTCCAGGAAATGCGGGGCGCCGCGACCCGGATGGGGGTCGCGGGCTCGAAACGGTCGGGCAACTGTGCGAGCTGCCAGACCCACGTGAGGAATTTTTCTCCGATGGTGCCCTCGGCGATCGAACCCCCGACCCTCGGACCGGCCTTGAAATCATCGATCGTCACGGAGGCGACGACGCTCGCATCCAGGAGGGAGAGGGCTGAGCGATGGATCGTCACCGCTGCCGGACTCGCCTCGACCGACAAGCCCGCGATCCTGAGAGGCCCCGGCAGTTGCCGCACGCCAAGCGTGGCGTCCGACTTCGGCCCGACCAGCGCAAATTTCCAGGTATCGCGGCCGAATGCGAACTTAAGGTCGCCTTCGATGCGCCCGGCCGCCGTCTCGATGCTGGCCAGCACGTCGCGGACCGCTTGTGCCTGCACGCGGCGGGTGATCTCCAGCCACTGCGCGACGTCGAACTCGATGCGCGCATCGCCCGCAGCCGACCCGTCCTTGTACGTGTATTGCAGATTGGAAAGCAGCGCCTTCGCGGAGGGCATCGAAAGCGCGAATCGATCCAGCTTGACCTTCTGGCGGTCGATTTCGACTTTGCCACTGGCGAAGCGCACCGCACCGGCGAGATCGCTGATCTCCACCGCCGCGTCGGAACTGTGGATGTCCACCCCCACGCGCCAGTCCGGAGGCGCGAGCGCAAGCGTCACGCGTCCTTGCGCCCGGCCCGTTACTCGCTGCAGGAGAGCAAGCGCCGCACGCTGATCGGCCGACAGCAGGCGCCGCGCGTACTCGGCCCCCTGCGCAATATCCAGGTCGTAACCGGTGTGGCCGGAAACCGCGCCGTCCTTCATCGAAATACGCAGTTCCCCGGACTCGAGCCGGCTGCCCGCAAGCCGGATCTCGTTCACGCCAATGACGGCTTCCTGCCCGATAAGCCTGACGGATCCCTTCACACCGACATCCGGGATATCCAGGCGCTCTCCCGCGCGCGCAATGCCCACGGAATCGGTGCTCACATCGAGCTCGAATTCGAGTGCTGTTTTCGCGTCGGTGCGCGCCTCCGCGCTCAGGCGCACCGCCACCAGCGACACGCCCAGCGGCGCTTTCCCCAGATACCGTTCGAGCCAGGCTTGCGGCTTGATATTCGCGCCACGGAGACTCGCCTTTGCGGAAAGGTCTGCATAATCGATGCGCGCCGAGAGCGTCAGCCCACTCCAGTACTGGCTTGCCGCCGTAGCGTCGAGTTCCATGCCTCCCGCCCCGGCGTGCGCGAGGAGCGTCAATTTGCTCAATTGCATCGGGGGTGCGTCCGGAACGTGAACCTCCAGCTCCGCGTCCTCGATCTCGACATGCATATCGGGAGCGACGTCGCGCACCGCATCGACGACGGGGCGCACGGCGGCGCGATAGGTCCCCAGGATGTCGATCTCCGGTCCCTTTTCCTTTTCCTTTGCCTTTTCCTCCACGGCCAAGCCCGGGACGATGCTGATGCGGATCACCGGCCGCGTCACGGTAACAGAGGTGATCTCGACCCGGCCGTGAATCAACGGCCACAATCGCAGATGCGCGCTCGCCTCGTCAGCGCTGACGCTCGCGACCTGGGGAATATCGAGGCGCGCTTTGCGCAGCGCGCCGTGCGGGGAAGGCAGGATCCGGAAGCGCAACTCCTCCCAGGCGACTTCGCCCCGCACCGCCCGGGAGAGGATCCGCTGGATTTCCGCCCGTACTGCCGGCGTGTTGAGGAATTCAGGAAGAATGAGCGCTGCGGCAACAACCAGCACCGCCAACACGGCAGCGCAATATGCAATATAGCGGGCGGCTTTGATCAACCGCCGCGAATAGGAAGGCATGGCTGTATCCGGCGGATTCCGGCTCCGGCCAACGATCCAGGCGCCGGATTCAGCGGCTCATCGTGCGCAGGGCCTCGGCGATGTCGCGGCTGACCGCCGCCAGCGCGCGGCTGTGCGCAGCAACCAGCGCGTCGTAGCCGGCGGCCCCGGCGGGCTCGCGCACGACGGAGCGGCCGGTTCTGGGCGCGCCGCCCTTGGACGGGCGCACCGTCCACAGCACTTCGACCGTGGCCGCATCGCCGAGCGCCGAATCGAAACGCTGCACTCCGATCGCGAGCAAGTAATAATCAGTGCCCACGTTGCCGCTCTGCGGATGAGTGGCCACGCGCGCTCCATTCAGCAACCGCGTGAGGTTGTCGGCGATCACGCGCGGGATCTCGTCCTTCAGCGGCGCGGCCCAGCGCGCGAACTCGTTGATCGTTACCTGGTTGGCGGCGACGCGCACCACGAGTTGCGGCCGGTCGACGATATCGGGCACCGTCACCGCGGCGATCGCGACGTTCAACGGGGCCGTCGCAGGCGCGCGTTCGGGCGCGGCACCGGAACTCAAGGTGTAGAAACTCGATTTGGGCGAGCTGCCGCAACCGGAGAACACCGGGAACGCCAGCAGCGCGGCGATCAGCGCGGATTTGGGCGTCACTTTTCATCCTCCTTCTTGCCCTGGATCAGCGCCTCCGGATGGCGCTCGAGGTAATCGGCGAGTATCCGGAATGCCTGGGCTGCGCGCGCGATTTCGCGCATCGCGTCCCGCGCGTCCTGCTGCAGCGGCGACTCGGGCTTGAGCGCGTGCTCTGTGGCGGCGAGCGCCTTGCGCACATCCGCGAGCGCGGCGCGCGCCTCGGGCGCAAGGTCCGTGTCGAAACGCTCGATCAGCCGGTTCGCACTCTGCAGCGTCTGGCGCAAGTCGGCGCTGATCTCCCCGAGCGGCAGGTCCTGGATCTTCTTCGTGATCGATGCGATCGTCTCTTGCAGCTCTGTCAGGCCGCTCGAGACGGTATGCAGCTCGAATACGTCCTCGTTTAAAGCCGTTTTGACCTTGGGCGCATGGGGGAAGAAATCGAGCGCGATGAAAAGCTGGCCGGTCAGCAGATTGCCCGTGCGCAACTGCGCGCGCAATCCCTTCGCCATCATTGCATTGAGGAATTCCCGCCGTTCGCGATCGCTCAGAACGGCGCGCTGTTTCACCAAGCGGCTGCCCAGACGCCTCGGATAGATGTTCACCTCCACCGGGATGGTGATTTGGAGCTTAACCGGGTCGAGTTCGACTCTGATCGCGGTGACCTCGCCGACCACGATGCCGCGGAAATCGATGGGCGCCCCAGGCGCAAGGCCGCGCACCGATTCGCGAAACACCATCACCGTTTTCATCACGATCGCATCCGGATTTGTCATCGCCTCGGCGCGATGGGCGAACAACCTGAATTCGGCGCCCGCCGCGGCCGGCGGCAGTGCCGCTGACCCAGCCGGCGTCTCGAATGCAAGGCCGCCACTCAGCATCGCGACCACGGACTGCGTCTGGATCTTGACGCCGCTCGCATCGAGCGTGACGTCGAACCCGCTCGCGTGCCAGAAGCGGGTATCGGTGGTCACGTATTGGTCGTACGGCGCGTTGACGAACAACTTGAGCGTGACGCCCTTGCCGTCCTTGTCGAGGGCGTGGCTCGCGATCTGCCCGACCTGGAGGCGCCGGAAGTAGACCGGCGTGCCGGGGTCGAGCGACCCGAGATCGCTGCCGCGTAGGACGAACTCCCGGCCCGGCACATCGGAGCTGAAGACGGGGGCCGCCTTGAGGCCGGTGAAATGGCGCGTGGGCTTGCCCGACTTGCCGATATCCAGGCCTATGTACGCGCCCGAGAGCAGCGTGCCCAGGCCGGACACGTCGCCGCCGGTAATGCGCGGGCGCACCACCCAGAAGCGCGTGTCATCGACGAGATAGCGCTCCGCCCCCTTCACGAGATCGGCGGTGACGATGACCTGCTTGATGTCATTCGACAGCACCACGCTGTTCACCAGCCCGACTTCCACATCCTTGTACTTGATCTTGGTCTTGCCCGCTTCCAGGCCTTCGGCGGTCTCGAAGCTGATGGTGATCACCGGGCCGCGGTCCAGGATCGCCTTGACCGCGAGCCAGCCCCCGACCAGCACCGCGATGAGCGGGATCAGCCATACCAGCTGAATCGACCGGGCTGATTTCGGCGCCGCGACCGCCTCGGGAATATCGGGTGGCTCGGGCCTATGCGGGGGCTCGCCCATGTTCTTCATCCAGAGGGTCCCAGATCAGGCGCGGGTCGAAGGCCATCGCCGCGAACATCGTCAGCACGACCACGGCGCCGAAGGCGATCGCCCCCGGCCCCGGGAGAATGGTCGCCAGCGCCTGCAACTGCACCAGCGCGACGATCACCGCGACGACGTAGATGTCGAGCATCGACCAGCGGCCGACGACTTCCACCAGCCGGTAGAGCCGCGCGCGCTGGTTCAGTTGCCAGCGCGAGCGCAACTGCACCGATACCAGCAGCAGCACGAGCGAGATCATCTTCAACAGCGGCACCATGATGCTCGCGAAAAAGATGATCAGCGCGAGGTACCACGAGCCCGAGGTCCAGAAGTAAATAACGCCGCTCATGATGGTGTCGGACTGCGAGCCGAAGAGCGAACCCGTGTGCATCATCGGCAGTACGTTCGCCGGAACGTAACAGACGATGGCGGCAATCAGCAGCGCCCAGGTGCGGGAGATGCTGTCCGGCTTGCGCCAGTGCAGGCGCGCGCCGCAGCGCGGGCAGCACGCGTCGTGAGCGTGCGGCCCCGCGCGCGCCAGCAGGCCGCAGGCATGGCAGACGAGCAGACCCAGGCTCGCGGCAGTCGTGGGGGCGCGCGTCATCGGATGGCGCTCATTCTTGCCCACAACTCGCGCGGGTCGAACACCGCCGCGATGGCGGCAAACAGAATCATCAACGCGCCGAACGACCACAGCGCGATTCCGGGCACCACGGCCGCAAGGTGCGCGAGCTTCACCAGCGACACCAGCACCCCGAGCATGAGCACCTCCACCATGCCCCACGGCCGCACCGCCTGCAGCATGCGGAACACGAGCGCGAAACCTTGAGGCACCCGCCCCAGCTTGAGCGGCAGCAACAGGTAGGCCATCGCGAAGAGTTCCAGCGCCGGCATCAGCAGGGTCGTCACGAACACCAGCGCCGCGACCGACTTCATCTCCTCGTCCCACAGCGTCTGCACGGTGTGGAAGAGCGTGGTCTGGATGACCTGCCCCTCCAGCTTGAGCCCGACGATCGGATAGATGTTGGCGATCGCGAACAGCGCGATGGCACCCAGCGTGAGCGACAGCGTGCGCTCGAAGCTGTCCGGGTGGCTGCGATACAGCTCCGCCCCGCAGCGCGCACAACGCGCGACGCCGCCCGCGGGCAGCGGCACCTCGCGCTGCAGCAGGTCGCACTCGTGGCAGGCGATCATGATCAGGAAATTCCAGGGGATGCGTGGCGCGATTTAACCCGTAACCAAGTGACAAATCAAGCGTCCGCGGGCGCGCGATGCGCTCCCGGACTAGAGTCCGCCGCCCCAGCGATACTGCCACGCGACGCCGTACGCATTGAAATCGCCGCCGGTGCGCGTCGAGACGCCCGTGCTCGCGCTAAGCTTGATCGAATTGCGCCGGTCCACCGGCAGCGCGACGGTCACGCCCGCGCGCGAGTTCTTCTGCAAGTCATCGCTTTTCACGCCGTCGACGGTCGTGCGTCCGCCGGTATAATAAGTGCCGTCCACGGCAACCCAGATGCCCGAAGGCAGGTTGTAGATGACATGAGCCTGCAAGGAGTAGATCGGGTCCTGCTCGCGCGTCTTGCCGCCGAAAAAATCCTTGTTGTCCGAGTAGAACGTGACGCCCGCGGCGAGCTCGGTAATCCACGAACCCCACGCTTTGGACACGCCCAGCTCGGGCTTCGCCCACCAGCGGTTGCTGCCGATATTGACGAGCTTGTCGCTGTCGTACTGGCCCCAGGGCGCCGAGACCTGCAGGCTCGCCCCGACGATCAGGTCCTGCCGGTAGCTCTCGAGCACTTTCAGCGAGAGCGCCGGCGCCCCGTAAAAATTGACCGTGAAACGAAACCTGGGGTCGCCAAGCCCGGATACGTCGCGTTCACGAGGCTGTCCGGCGAACTCCGCCGTCCCCGAGAGCCACGCATACGGCAGCACCATATCGAACTTTCCCGACCGGCCGAGCACGTCGAGCGCGCGCGCGTAGCCAAGAAACGCGGCGTTGACCCTGATGTTGGCGTTGGTCAGCGGCACCGACGGGTCGACCGCGGCGCCGCCTTCCGCGTAGCCATAGCCCGCGATCAGGAAATTGACCCCGACCGGCGCGTTCGAGTAGGCCCGCGGCTCGATATCCTGCGCCAGCACGCTCGACCCCCCGACCGCGAGAACGACCACGGCGAACGCCGCTCGCGCGCGTGACAGAGCATAGCTGGAACTCGCGCAAGATCCGCTCACCGTTGATGCCCGGACTCACTCTTCGGCTTTTGCCGGATAGATTCCGGCAAGCCGCGCGATGAGAATCGCGACGTACAGCGTACCGAGCACCGCTTCCAGTATCGCGAGCGAGCGGGCAGCCCGATGCACGGGCGCAATGTCGCCGAAGCCGGTGGTAGTGAGCGTCGAGAAGCTGAAATAGAAGAGATCCACACCCGGCACCTGTGCCGCTACGGTGCCGCCCACCGAGAAAGCGCCGGGGAAGAAGTGCTGGGTAACGGCGTACATATACCCCCAGAGCACTCCGAGCATGAGGTACGAAGCCGCGGCCCCGTAGAGTTTGTCGGCAGTCATGGACTCCCGGCTGAACACGTAGCCCAGCAAATAGACGATGGTCGCGAAATAAAACGCGCCGCCGAACATCCACGACAGCGCGAGGTAGCGCTCGTGGGACCAGGCGATGCCGAGCAGCTGAAACGCGAGCGTGGGAACGGCAAGCAGCAATGCGATCACAAACGACAGCATCGAGCGGCCGACCGCGGCCACGGCGGCAAGCAGGACCAGGAGGTTGATGACGTTCGCCGTGATCCGCCCTCGTGGCGTATCGCCGATCACGGGTACGAACACGACGAGAAGCAGAAGGGCGAAGAACAGGTAGAAACAGCGCTGCGTGAAGACCCGAGCGAAGGCGCTGCGCGTGAGGTGGAGCGGCACGATCAGTCCCTGGTTACGGGTACTCCCTCTTTTCCGCGTTTTCTGCTCGCGGCCGGTCGATGTCGGAGATCCACGACTCGAGCAGCCGGTAGGTCACGGCCAGGACTGTCGGCCCCACGAAGAGGCCGATGATTCCCATGCTGATCAGCCCGCCGATCACGCCCACGAAAATCAGGAGCAGCGGCAGATCCGCGCCGCGCTTGATGAGGATGGGGCGCAGGAAATTGTCCATTGAGCTCACGATGACGGTCCAGACCAGGAGCACCGTGCCCCACACCGGGTCACCGGTCCAGTAGAGCCAGCCCACCGCGGGCGCCAGGACCAATAACGGACCGAGTTGCGCGATGCAGAGTATGAATATGATCGCGGTCAGCACTGTTGCGTACGGAATTCCGGCCACCGCGAGACCTATTCCGGCGAGCGTCGACTGCGCGACGGCGGTAACGACGACGCCGAGCGCCACGGCGCGGATCGCCTGCCCGGCGAGGACGACGGAGCTTTCGCCACGCTCGTCGGCGAGCCGCCGCGCGAAGCGGCGCACGCCGCGCGCCGCCGTCTCGCCCATGGAGTAAAGGACGGCCGTGATCACGACGATGAGCAGGAACTGCAGCAGCATGAGCCCGAAGCCGCCCGCTTGGGCCGCGAACCACTGCACCGCCTGGCGCGCGTAGGGCGTCGCCCGCGCCACGAGGTCCGCGGAGGGGGTCGCAGCCAGCTGCCGCCATTCCCGGGCGATCCTCTCCCCGACGAGCGGCACCTGCTCCACCCATCCCGGCGGGGACGGTATTCCGGCGGCGACGACGGCCTTGGACCAGGCGACCATTTCGTCCGCGTGGTCCACGATGGTGGCGACCGCGAGCACGATTGGTGCCACCAGCACGAGCAGCATGACGAACGTCATCACGGCGACCGCAGCCCAGCGTTGCCCGCCCAGCCGCGCCTGGACGCCCAGCATCATCGGCCAGGTCGCGACCACGATCATGGTGGCCCAGACCGTCGCGGCAAGAAACGGCTGCAATATCCACAGACACGCAACGATCATCAGCCCGATCACGAGCACGGCGAGCGTGATGCGCGCGAGGTCGCGCGAGGGTGGCGGGGGATTCATGGAGTGGTGGAATGATACCGGAATTGCGCGCGCAAACCCTCATGCAAGCCATCGCCTGCCGCGCAAAAGCGGGGATCCCTCGTGGAGATGGTGCATAGTGGTGCATATTGGTGTAAACTGACACAATGTCAGCCACCGACAAGCCTGTCCGTCAAAGCGTCAGTCTGCCCGCGCGTGTTGCCCGCCGGGTGAGATCCCTGGCGCAGACCAGCAACACCAGTACCAGCCGTGTCATCGTGGATCTCATCGAGTCCGGGCTCGACGCCCGGGAACAGGAGAAAAAACGTTTTTTCGAACTGACTGACCTCCTCGCGCGTTCCCGCGATCCGGAGGAGCAGAAGCGCCTCAAGGACGAGCTCACCCGCATGACTTTCGGTGAGTGATGCCGAAGATCCAGTGGACCGGTCTTCCTCCCGCGCTCCGCGACCATCTCTTCGAGCGGCTTCGGGAGCGCAAGATCACCGCTGAGGACTTTTACCAACTGAAGTTATGGAGAGAGTCGGAACCCGACGCCCCGGAGGGACTCTGGTACAATGACTTCGGCTCCTTCAAGATTTGCGGCGAAGGGAAGTATCCGAAAACGTTCCTGCTGCGAGGCCAGCCCGCCAAAGGGCAAGCGCACTGATACCGCGGATCTCACGGGAAAATCGGCGGAGTCCTCGAGACATCCACAGCGGGCGGCGGGGCGAGCTTTTCGGCATCGTCCACCCAGCCGCCGCCGAGCGCCTTGTAGAGATTGATGAGCGCGAAGTAGAGCTGGCCCTGCGTCTGGGCCAGTTGCAGCTGCGCGTTGAACAGGCTGCGCTCGGCATCGAGCACCTCGATGTAGCTGGTGTAGCCGTTGTCGTAGCGCAGCCGCGCGAGATAAGCGTAACGGCCCAATGCTTCCACCTGCCGCGCCAGCGCCGCCACCTGCTGCCGCGTCTTCGCCTGATCCACCAGCGAGTTCTCCACCTCGGCAAAGGCGGACTGGATCGCCTGCTGGTAGCCGTAGAGCACCTGTTTCTGCTGCGCTTCGGACACGAGCAACTGGCCGCTCAGCGTGCCCCCCGTGAAGATCGGTTGATTGATCTCTGCTGCATAGGACCAGGTCTTGGAGGCGCCGGAAAACAGGTTCGACAGATCGGTGCTTGCCGTCCCGAGCAGGCCGGTGAGCGAAATCGACGGGTAGAAGGCCGCCTTGGCGACGCCGATCCTGGCGTTGGCCGCCACCATCTGCTGCTCCGCCTGGCGGATGTCCGGGCGGCGCTCGAGCAGCTCGGAGGGCAGCCCCGCCGGAACGGCAGGCAATACCAGCTTGTCGAGCGTTCCGCCGCGCGCGACCGGGCCGGGATTGCGCCCGAGCAGCACCGACAGGTTGTTTTCCTGCTGGGCAATCTGCTTCTCCAGCGAGGGGATCGCCGCGAGCGCGGCCTCGTATTCGGATCTCACCTGCTGAAGCTCCATCTCGGAGACCGTGCCGCCCTTGAAGCGCAACTCGAAGATGCGCAGCGACTCGGCGCGTGTCTGCGCCGTGCTGCGCGCGATTTCCAGCTGCCGGTCGAGATCGAGGAGATTCACGTAAGCCGTCGCGACCGCGGACACCAGCGACAGGATCACGGTGCGGCGGTTTTCCTCCGCCGCGAGCAGCTCGGCGCGAGCCGCCTCGGTCGCGCGGCGCAGCCGGCCCCACAGGTCCAGCTCGAAGGAGACACCGAGGTCCACCACGTAAGAATTGTTGGTGCCTCCTGACTGCCCCGCGGTAAAGGGGGTGCTGACGTCGGGTGCGCGCTGCCTGCCCGCATCCGCCGTAAGCCCGACCTGCGGGAATTGCTGCCCGCGCTGCGCGCCGTAGCGACCGTAGAATTCCTCCACGCGCGCCGCCGCGATCAGCACGCTCTTGTTCTCCGCCAGCGCGACGCCGATCAACCGCTCCAGCTCCTTGTCGTCGAACTGCGTCCACCATCGGGTGTTTGCGGTGTCACGCGCCTGCGCGTCCTCGAATCGGTATTTCGCGGGCGCCTCTGCCAGCGGGCGCACGTAGTCCGGACCGACCGCGCAGCCAGTCAGAGCGATGACAAGCAGAAATCGAGCGATTGATCCTCCCACCACCCCGTCGCCGATGGCGACACCCCTCCTCTGGCAGGAGGGGATGCACCCTAGAACCTCCCCTCCTTGATAAGGAGGGGTGGATGCGAAGCAGACGGGGTGGTTGGCGCGCATGTCAGTCGTGCTGTCGTGGCGCGTGCGCGCCTGCCGGCGCCGCGGCGCCGCCGGCCGCCGCGACGGGCTTTTTCCCGCCGAGCTTTTCGCTCAGCCCCTCGATCAGGTAGTAGAACATCGGGATGAAGAACACCGCGATCACGGTCGCACCCAGCATCCCGCCGATCACACCGGTGCCGATCGAGTGCTTACTGTTGGCGGCGACGCCCACCGAGACGGCCAGCGGCACGCAACCGAGAATGAAGGCAAGCGAGGTCATCACGATCGGCCGCAAACGGTCTCTCGCTGCGTTCATGGCCGAGTCGTAAACGGACTCCCCCTTTTCGCGGTTCATCACGGCGTACTCGAAGATCAGGATCGCGTTCTTGGCGGAGAGCGCCACCAGCATCGTCAGCCCGATCTGGAAATAGACGTCGTTCTCGATGCCGCGCAGCAGGATCGCCAGCAGCGCGCCGAACAGCGCGAACGGCACGGCGGTCAGCACGCCGAGCGGCAGCGACCATTTTTCGTACTGCGCCGCGAGGATCAGGAACACCATGACGAGGCCGAACACGAACACCAGGGCGGACGCGCCACCGGCTTTTTTCTCCTCGAACGTTTGGCCGCTCCAGGCAATGCCGAAGTCCGCCGGCAACGCCTCCGCTGCAACCGCCTCCATCGCCGCGATCGCCTGGCCCGTGCTGTAGCCGGGCGCCGGGCTGGCGGTGACCTTGACCGCCGGGAAGTTGTTGAAGCGCGTCACCAGGTCGGGCCCCGTGACGTAGCGCGTCGTGACCACCGACCGCAGCGGCACCATGCTGCCGTTCCGGCTGCGCACGTAAAGCTGCGCGAGATCCTCGGGCTTGAGCCGGTACTCCGGCTCCGCCTGCAGGATGACTTGGAACAGGCGGCTGAACTTCGTGAACTGGGATACGTAGAGCGAGCCGAACAGGGTCTGCATCGCGGCATACACGTCCTGCACCGGCACGCCGAGGGTTTCGGCCTTCTCGCGATCCACGTCGACGCGCAACTGCTGCGCTGACGCGTTGTAGGTGGACGTGACCTGCCCGAGCTCCGGCCGCGCCCCGGCCTTGGTCCGGTAGTCCTGCAGCACCTGCGCGATCTGCGCGGCTCCGGCATCGCCCTTGCTCTGAATGTACATCTCCAAGCCGCCCGTCGTGCCGAGTCCCGGGATCGACGGCGGGTTGATCGGCACGATGATGCCCTCGCGCACCTGCGAAAACGCCTTGAAGGCGTCGAGCGCCACCGCGCGGGCATTCTGGGTGCGGATATTCTCCGAAGAATAGCGCTCCGGAAAATCCTTGAGGCCGACGAAGAACACCGAGGCGTTGTTCTTGCTCTGGCTGTCGAGCAGGCTGTAGCCGTCGATGACCACGATGGCCCGGGTCGCCGGGCTCTTCATGAAATGGTCCGTGGCATGGCGGCTCACGCGCCCGGTGCGATCCAGCCCGGCCGCGTCCGGCATGATCACCGCGCCGAACAGGTATCCCTGGTCCTCCGGCGGCAGGAACGAGCCGGGGATGTGCTTCATCATCCAGATGGCGATGCCGATCATGCCGGCGAACAGTAGCAAGGCGATGACCGACCGCTTGATCACGAGGCTCACTGCGCGGGTGTAGCCCTCGGTCATGCGGTTGAAGCTGTTCTCGAACCACCTGAAGAAGCCGCGCTTCTCGCCGTGGCCGGGCTTCAGCAGCAGCGCGGCCAGCGCCGGCGAGAGCGTCAACGCGACCACCCCCGAGAGCACGACCGAGATCGCGATGGTGATCGCGAACTGCTTGTAGAGCTGCCCGGTGATGCCCGGCACGAACGCGACCGGCACGAACACGGCGCACAGCACCAGCACGATCGCGACCAGCGCCCCGCCCACCTCGTCCATGGCCTTCTTGGCGGCGTCCTTCGGCGAGAGCCCGAGCTTGGCCATGTTGTGCTCGACCGCCTCGATCACCACGATCGCGTCGTCCACCACGATGCCGATGGCGAGCACCATCCCGAACAGCGTCAGCATGTTGATCGAGAAGCCGAGGGCGGTCATGCCGATCGCCGTGCCGACGATCGAGATCGGCACCGCCAGGATCGGGATCAGGGTCGCGCGCAGGCTCTGCAGGAAGAGAAACACCACCAGCACCACCAGCACCAGCGCCTCGAAGAAGGTGTGGACTACGGTCTCGATCGAGGCGCGCGTGAACTCCGTGGTATCCAGCGTGATGTCGTACTCGAGCCCCTCGGGGAAAGATTTTTTCATCTCGCGGAGCGTATTGCGCACGGCCTTCGAAACCTCCAGCGCGTTGGCGCCGGGCTGCTGGTAGACCGCGATCGTGGTCGCGGGCTTGCCCTGGTAGAAGCTGCGCAGCGAATAATCCTTCTGCCCGAGCTCCGCGCGGCCGACGTCCTTCAGCCGCACGATCGCCGCTCCGCTGCTGGCGGCGCGGAGGATGATGTTGTCGAACTCGGCGGGCTCGGTGAGTCGGCCCTCGGTGGTCACGGCAAACGATTGCTGGACCGGCCGGCCGGTGGGCGACTGTCCGATGCTGCCGACGGCGAACTGCTGGTTCTGGTTGGCGACCGCCTGCTGCACGTCGGCGGCGGTAATGCCCAGCGCCGCCATGCGGTCGGGCTTCAGCCAGATCCGCATGGCGTAATCGGGCGTGCCGAAGATGGACGCCTGCCCCGCGCCGGGGATGCGCTTCAGCGCGTCGAGCACGTAGATGCTCGCGTAATTGGCGACGTAGGTCGGGTCGTAGCGTCCGTCCGGCGAATAGACCGGGATGACCATCATGAACGCCGACGATTTCTTCTGGACCGATACGCCCTGCTCCTGCACCGACTGCGGCAGTTGCGGCAGCGCCAGGCTCACCCGGTTCTGCACGTCCACCTGCGCCAGCGACGGGTCGGTGCCGATCTCGAAGAAGACGGTCAAAGTCATCAGCCCCGCCGACGAGCTGGTGGAACTCATGTAGATCAGGTTGTCGGCGCCGTTGACCTGCTGCTCGATGGGCGCGGCGACGTTCTGCCCGATGACCTCGGCCGCGGCGCCGGGATAGGTGGCCGAAACCGAGATCTGGACCGGCGTGATGTCCGGGTACTGGGCGACCGGCAGGTTGACCATCGCCACCGCGCCCGCCAGCGTGATGACGATGGAGATGACCGACGCGAAGATCGGCCGGTCGATGCAGAAGTGGGAGATGTTCATCGGCGCGGGCGCCTTACTTCGAGGGCTTTGCGGACTTGGACGGGTCGCCGCGCTTGCCCATCTTCTCCTTCTCGCTGGATAGCGGCTCGGCTGCGGACGCGGGCGCTGCGCGCGCGTCGGCCGACGCCGGCTGGTACGGCGCTGTCTTCAGCATGGCGCCGGGCGAAACCCGGATCGCCCCGTCGACCACGACCTGCTCGCCGGCCAGCAGGCCCCGGTTGATGAACCAGTCATCGCCGCTCCATTCGCCGGCGTCCACCACGCGCTGCTCCGCCTTGCCTTCCTTGTTCACCACCCAGACGAAATGCGACTTCGCGCCCTGCTGCACCGCACGCTGCGGGACCACGATGGCATTCGGACGCACGGCCCCCAGCGCATGGACGCGCACGAACTGGCCGGGCCGCAACACACCCTTGGGATTGGCGAGTGTCGCGCGCACGAGGAAAGTGCCGGTCTCCTTGGAGAACGACGGATCCGCGAAGCTGATGCGGCCCTTGTTCGGGTATACCGTGCCGTCGGCGAGTATGATCGCGACCTCGAACTGAATGTCCTTGGGGAACCGCAGCAGGCCTTTTGCGACCTGGTCCCGGTAGCGCAGCAGCTCGTTCTCCGAAATGCTGAAATTGACCCACATCGGGTCGAGCTGGGCGACAGAGGTGAGCAGGCTGTTCTGCGCGTTGATGTAGGCGCCTTCCTGCAGCTTGGCGAAGCTCGACAACCCGGTGAGCGGCGACTGGATCGTGGCGTAGCCGAGGTTGAGCTCGGCCTGGCGCACGTTGCCTTGCGCCGCCAGCACCGCGGCGCGCGTGGAGCGCTCGTTGCCGACGGCGTCGTCGAGGTCCCGCTTCGAGACCGCGTTCTGCTCGGCGAGCGGCTTCACCCGGGCCAGGTTCGCTTCGGCAACCTGCAACTTCGCCTGCTGTTGCGCGAGCTCACCGTTCGCCTGCTGCAGGGACGCCTCGAACGGCTTCCGGTCCATGAGGAAAAGCGTCTCGCCCGCTTTGACCAGACTGCCTTCGAGATACACGCGCTTCTCGAGGAAGCCGTCCACGCGCGCGCGGATCTCGACCTCGCGCGAGCTCTGCGTCTGCCCGACGAATTCGAATACGACCGGCGTGTCCCGGGGCTCGATCGTTACCGCCGTCACGGCGACCGTCGGAGGCGGCGGCGGTGGGGCTTCCTTGGAGCAACCGCTGATTCCGGCCGTGGCGCACAGCAGGCACGCAGCAATCCAGCCGGGGCGGGCGGGCACAGCATCGTTCCAACGCATGGCGCAACCGTTATTCTTGTGGATCGGGGACGGCCATTATGCCCCCGAACGTCGAAAACAAAAAACGCCGCCGGCGTGCTTCTCCAGCGCCGGCCCCGTGCCTCGTGTTCGGGCCGGGGATTGACAATAGCCACCCGGCAAGATTGACAATCGGTTGACGGTGACGGCGGCGCGCCGCCGACGTGTTGACGATAATAATTTACGAAAGTTGACAATGGATTGACGATCTGCCAGCGTGTGCGGGTGGACGCCAAGCGCAGAATCCTCGCCTTTCTTGCCCGCCGCCGCTCCGCGACCGGGGCCGAATTGCGATCGCGTCTCGACATCAGCCGCCAGGCGCTCAGCGTTCACGTGCGCAGCCTCGTGGAAGCCGGGAAGGTCGTACGCTCCGGCACGGCGCGCGCCGCGCGCTACATGCTGCGGGGCCGGGCGCCCGCGGCCGCGGTAGTCGCACGCGCCCTGCGCACACGCGGCCTGGACGAGTCCCGGATCTGGGACGAGCTTGCCACCGGCCTCAACCTCCGCCGGGCGCTTCGGCCGAACGTCGAGGCGATCGCCCATTACGCTTTCACAGAAATGCTCAATAACGCCATCGAGCATTCCCATGCGGACCGCTGCTCCGTCCGCTTCCGGTTCGATGCGGGCGCGCTCTCGTTCGAGGTCCGCGACCCCGGTATCGGCGTATTTCACTCCATCGCCTCGAAGCTCGGGCTCGACGGCGAGCAAGCCGCCCTCGTCGAGCTCCTCAAGGGCCGCACCACGACGATGCGGGAAGCCCATACCGGCGAGGGCCTGTTTTTCACTTCGCGCGTCGCGGATACCTTCGTGCTGCGGTCCCACCGCATCCAGGTCGAATGGAGCCGGGTCCGCAACGACGTGTTCGTGTCCAATCCGCGCTTCCTCAAGGGCACCAGCGTGCTGTTCACGATCCAGCGCAACAGCCGGCTCCGCCTCGAGGACGTATTCGGCGAGTTCGCTCCGGAGGAATACGACTACCAGTTCCAGAAGACGAGGGTGCTGGTGAAACTGCTGCGGCGCGACTACGTCTCGCGCTCGGAGGCGAAACGGCTCGTTGCCAATCTCGAGAAGTTTCGCGAGGTCGTGATTGATTTCGGCGACGTGAAATCGGTGGGGCAGGGATTCGCCGACGAAGTGTTCCGTGTTTTCTCCGGGCAGCATCCCGGCGTCAAGATTACCACGGAGAACGCGAACCCGGCGGTGGACGCCATGATCCGCCACGTGCGGTCGTAGCGGCGACCCGAGTTGCAGAAATCACTGGATTTGCTTGGCGATCGGCTCCGGCCGCGCGACGCCAAAGCCCTGCGCGTAGTCCACTCCCGCTTCGCGCAGCTTGTCGAGCGTTTCGTCGGTTTCAACGAACTCCGCGATGCTGCGCAGCCTGACTTTCCCGCACACGGCGCTGATCGCGCGCGTCTTGGCGAGCATCGCGGGATCGCGCAGGATGTTCTGAATGATGACCCCGTCGATCTTGAGGAAGTCGACCGCCAGCCCTTTCATATGGGCGAACGATGCCTTCACGCTGCCGAAGGCGTCCACGGTGAAACGGCAGCCGAGGGGCTTCAACGTGTTGATGAAGCGCTGCACGTGCGCGTGCTGGCCGATGATCTCCGGCTCGCCGATCTCGAAACACAGCGAGCGGGAATTGAAATCGTGCTGCCGCAGTATGTGGCTGACGTACCGTGCAAAATCGGGGCTGCAAACCGCAGATTCTGACAGGTTGACGCAGTACAGGGGTGCGCGCCAGGCGGAATCGGCACGCTTCCGCTCCATGCACCACGCAATGAGGCTGCGCACCACCCACCGGTCGATCTCCTCCATCATGCCGTAGCGTTCGGCAACCGGGATGAATCCTCCGGGTGGCAGGAAGTTGTCCTCCTCCTCCCGCAGGCGCAGCAGGATTTCGTAGCACAGCGGATCGGGCAGCTCGCGTTTGAGCGGAAGGATCCTCTGTGCGAACAGCAGGAACTGATTTCCTTTGAGTGCGCTCTCGAGCTTCGCCCGGGGCTCGTCCCACCCCATCAATTGCTCGGCGATCGTGCGCATGTATATCGTCTGGCCACCTTCCCCCGCAAAAACTGCGCCTCCCGCATCAGTCGCTGAGTCTGAGAGTTCGAGCGTGGAAGCCCTCCTTGTCTGCGGGTGCAGCGCGGTGACCGTAAGGAGGAGGTAGAAGCCGCGGGGCGGCGATTCCTCCGGGGGATAGGGAATATGGTGCGCTGCGTAGGCCTCGGGCAGCGCGGTGCCCTCCCATGCGAACTCGTACTCTGCCGGCTTGCCCTCGAGGGTCTCGATAATGTGCGGCGCGATATGGGCATAGGCGCTGCCCATCACCTCGTGCAGTGGCCGACCGCTAATCTGCTCCGCGCTCAGGCCGGTCCGATGCTCGACCGCGCGATTGTGGAACCGGCAGCGCTCGTCGCGATCGACGAATAGAATCATGCTCGGCAACGCGTCAGCCAGCAGGCGCAATCTCGATTCCGCGATACGCGCCGCTTCCGTGGCGCTGCGGTTGCGCGCTGTTTCCTGGGCAAGCTGGGCGCGAATTCGGTCCAATTGTTTGGTGCGCCGTGTAGCAAGCCATTGCGCCTTCGATGCCTGGGTTACCACGGCGACCATGGCGGCCATAAGCACACCCCCGAGGAAGGCGATCCATTTCGGATCAAATTGCGTCCAGTAGATTGTTGCCGTCAATCCCGTACTCAG
>DASWIC010000046.1:0-1867 GCA_036397875.1 Burkholderiales bacterium | reverse complement strand
CACGGTCTCGATCAGCTTGTCCACGATGTGCCGCGGCGTGGGCTGATCGGGATTGCCCATGCTGAAGTCGATGATGTCCTCGCCCCGCCGGCGCGCGGCGAGCTTCAACTCGCCGGTGACGTTAAAGACGTAGGGCGGCAGGCGCTTGATTCGAGCAAACTCTTCCATGGACGCGGCGCGTCGAAGCGCAAAAGCGTGTTATTCTAACGGAGCGAGTAACCTTAAGCAAATCAGTGGCTTATGAAGTTGCACCTGACCCGGGATGCGGGCCTGCAGTTGTTCTCCGGCTACGGCAGTGGTTTCGTCGCGGTCAACAACGTACGCTACGAAACGGGCGTCGTCGTGAGCCCGCATGCGGTCAGCGCGTGGGACGTGAGGGAGATCGAGGCATTGACGGCGGCGGACTTCGGGTTCATCGCAGCGCTGCAGCCCGAGATCGTGATCCTGGGAACGGGCGCGGCGCAGCGCTTTCCGCGACCGGAGCTCGCGCGAGCGCTCGCCGCAACCGGCGTGGGTGTCGAGGTCATGGACAGCCGCGCCGCGTGCCGGACCTACAACATACTTGCGACCGAAGGCCGCAAGGTCGTGGCGGCGATATTGACGGCGTAGCGCCGCTCCAGCTTATCGGATTCGCGGCGCTCCTACAGGTCGCCGAGCACCTTGATATGCGTGGCGACGCTCCGCCCCAGGGCGTGCAACGCGTAGCCGCCCTCCAGCACCGATACGATGCGTCCGGCGGCCGAGCGCCGGGCGACCTCCTTTATGCGTTCCGTCACCCACGCGTAGTCCGCTTCCACCAGCTCGAGCATGGCCATGTCGTCTTCGCGGTGCGCGTCGAAGCCGGCGGAGATGAACAGCATCTCCGGCTTGAACGCCAGGAGCGCCGGCAGCCAGAACCGTTCTACCGCAGCGCGAAATTCGGCGCCGCCGCTATAGGCTGCGAGCGGAATGTTCACCATTCGCTCCGAGCGCCCCTCGACCCCGCTGTACGGGTAGAACGGGTGCTGGAACGTCGACACCATCATGACGCGCGGATCGTCCCGGAAGATCTCTTCCGTGCCGTTGCCGTGATGGACGTCGAAATCCACGATGGCAACCCGCTTCAGTCCATGGCTCTCGAGCGCATGCGCGGCAGCCACCGCGACGTTGTTGAACAGGCAGAAACCCATGGCGCGGGCGCGCCCGGCGTGGTGCCCCGGCGGCCGCACGGAGCAGAACGCCGCTCCCGCCTCCTCGCGCAGCACCAGGTCGGTCGCCAGTACCGCCGCGCCCGCCGCGCGCAGCGCCGCTTTCAAGCTATGGGGGTTCATCGCGGTATCGGGATCGAGGGCCACCAGTCCTCTTTCCGGCACTGCGTGTTCGAGCGCCGTGATGTATGCCGGTGCGTGGACGCGCTCGAGCTGGGCGCGGCTTGCGAGCGGCGCCTCGACACGCGTCAGGAAGTTGCCGAGACCCGATGCCACCAGTTGATCTTCGATGGCGCTCAACCGCGCCGGGCACTCGGGATGATCAGCGCCCATGTCGTGCAGCCGACAGTCGGGATGGCTAACGTAGGCGACCGTCATCAGTTATGGATTATGCTCCGATCGTGCAACCCTATCCCTCGCACCTTGTCCAACGGCTGACGCTGCGCGACGGTACGGCCGTCACGATCCGCCCCATACGCCCCGAGGACGAGGACATCGAGCAGGAGTTCGTGCGCAAGCTCTCCGACGAATCGCGCTATTTCCGGTTCCGGGATGCCGTGCGCGAACTGTCGCCCCGCGTGCTGGCGCAGTTGACGCGCGTGGACTACGACCGGCACCTGGCGCTGATCGCCGTGACCGGGCATGACGGCCGGGAGATCCAGATCGCCGTCGCGCGCTAT
>DASWIC010000045.1:0-14675 GCA_036397875.1 Burkholderiales bacterium | reverse complement strand
ATGAGCTGAAGCGGTTCAAGCAGCTGACCCTCGGTCATCACATCGTCATGGGCCGCAGGACCTGGGAATCGATCGGGCGCATGCTGCCGGGCCGCACCACCGTGATTGTGACGCGCCAGCGCGGCTATTCTGCGCCCGGCGCCGAGGTCGTCCACTCCCTCGACGAGGCGGTCGCCGCCTGCGGGAGCGACCAGGAGATCTTCGTGATCGGCGGTGCCCAACTCTACGCGCAGGCGCTCCCGCGCGCCGGGCGGCTCTACCTTACGACGGTGGATGCGGACATTGCGGGCGACACGTTCATGCCGGACTTCGCCGCCGGCGACTGGCGCGAAGTGGCCGCCCAGTCATTCGCGGCCGATGCGCGGCACCCCCATCCGTTCCGCTGCGTGACCTACGAGCGCATCCGGCGCGAGCCGGATTAGATGACGCGCACCTCCGGCAGCGGGAAGCCGTTGAAGGTGCTGGCGTACGCGGTGGTATAGGCCCCGGCGTTCGCGATGTAGATGTAGTCCCCCTCCCGCATGTCCTCGGGAAACAGCTCCTCGCGCATGCACACGTCCACGGAGTCGCAGGTCGGCCCCGCGATGTTCCAGGGGATAAGCTTCCCGGTGCGGTCGGTCTGCACGTCGTAGCGCAGGCCTTCGGTGGTCTCGATCACCCCGCCAAACACGCCCGCGTCCCAGTACATCCAGCGCTTTCCGGAGCGGGTGGCTGTTCCGACCACCCGGCAGACAAAGTAGCCTGCGTCCGACACGAAGTAGCGTCCCGGCTCGGCCATCACCCGCACGCTCTGCGGCACGTCCCGCAACGAATGGTTCACCACCTCGGCGATCTTCTCGATCGACGGGATGGGCTTGACGTGGCGCACCGGGAAGCCGCCGCCGATGTTGAGCAGACGGGGATTGAGGCCTGCCAGGCGCATCTTCTTGAACACCCGCTTGGCGCCCTGGATGCCCACCCGCCAGTTTTCCGGGTTGCGGCACTGGGAGCCGACGTGGAAGGTCACGCCCGCCAGGTCGGCCTTGAGCGCCACCGCCTCGGCGACGACGGCGTCCACTTCCTGCGCCTTCATGCCGAACTTGCCCGTCAGCGGCCAATCGCTGCCGACGTTGGGGGCCTCGATGCGGAGATAGACCTTGGCATCGGGCTTGATGCCGTGGATCTTTCTCAGCTCCTCGACGCTGTCCAGGGCGAACCACTCGACGCCCTTCGCCGCGGCGTATTCAATGTAGGCCCGCGACTTCACCGGGTTGCTGTAATAGACCTCGGCCGCCGGCACCCCGTGCTCGAGCAGGAGGTCGAGCTCCGCGACGGAGGCAATCTCGAAGCCCACGCCCTCCTCGACCAGGACCTTCAGCACCCGGGGGTCGGGGTTGGCCTTGACCGCGTAATGCGGGTGCACCCGCGGCATGGCCGCCTTGAAGCGGCGGACCTTGGTGCGGACGATGCCGGTATCGACCAGCAGGAACGGCCTGGTGTAGCCCTGCTTGAGGGATTTGCGGACGTGCTTGAAGTCCAGGCGGACTTCAGGATGGGTGTCGAAGAGCTGGGACTGTTCGGTGTCGGGTGCGGGTGCGGCTTGCGTACTTTTGAGGGCGGCAGGGCGCTCGGCCATCAATACTCTCCTTGAGACCTAAGATTCGGGCAGGCGCGCGGCCACCGCGCCCACCTCGAGGCAGAGATTCCCTGCCGGTGTCATGCGTTGTTGCGTCACAGCCTCCGTCTTCGTCACAAAAATGCAAAACCTGGGGAAATTATAGGGCCGCTGTACCAGGAATCAAGAGTTTTTCCGGATTTCTGGAAAAATTTTCCGCGCGCGTGTTGTGTACGCAACGCGCTTCCGAGGACCGCGCGTTGAGCGGCGGACTGTCCGGCTCCAACGCGCGGAGACAAACCGGCGCAACGCGTCAGGATTTGTCAGACTTTCGGAGGTGTGACGCCGCGTTGCCCTTGATACTTCCCGCGGCGGTCTTTGTAGGAGATCTCGCAGATGTCGTCGGGCTGTGCCTCGAGGAAGATCACCTGCGCCACCCCCTCGTTGGCGTAGATCTTGGCCGGCAGGGGCGTGGTGTTCGAGAACTCGAGGGTGACGTAGCCCTCCCACTCCGGCTCGAGGGGCGTCACGTTGACGATGATCCCGCAGCGCGCGTAGGTCGATTTTCCCAGGCACGCGACCAGCACGTTGCGCGGGATGCGGAAGTACTCGACCGTCCGGGTGAGCGCGAAGGAGTTGGGGGGGATGATGCAGACGTCGCCCTTCACGTCCACGAATGAGTTCGGGTCGAAGTTCTTGGGGTCGACGATGGTGGTGTTGATGTTGGTGAAGAGCTTGAATTCGTCCGAGCAGCGGATATCGTAGCCGTAGCTCGAGGTGCCGTAGGACACCACCTTGCGGCCGTTCACCTCCTTCACCTGATTGGGCTCGAACGGCTCGATCATGCGCCGCTCGAGCGCCATGCGCCGGATCCAGCGGTCTGATTTTATTGGCATGGGAATTAAGGTCTGAACTGTGAAGACGGGAGGGACTGCCTGCAATACCGGATTATAAGCTGCCCGCAATGCGCACGAACCGCCTGCGATGGAAGCTTGAGGGGTCAGCGCGAGCGTTGAGCGGCGCCTGAGTGACCGCTCGAACGCGAGCAGACCGCGGCGGCACGCGAGTGTTCGCCCCGGTCAGGTGTTCTGGACGACGATCTTGGGAAACGCCGCCGAATGGTCCTGCGCCCTGTCGGCGATCTTCACCGCCACCCGGCGCGCAATCTGCTTGTAGATCGCCGCAATGCGTCCGTCGGGGTCGGAGACCAGCGTCGGCTTGCCGGAATCAGCCTGCTCGCGGATGGCGGTATCGAGGGGCAGCGCGCCCAGCAGCTCGACGCCGGTGTCCTTGCCCATCCGCTCCCCGCCGCCCGCACCGAAGATGCGCTCCTCGTGCCCGCACTTGGGACAGATGTGGAGCGACATGTTCTCGACGATGCCCAGAATGGGGATGCCGACCTTCTCGAACATCTTGAGGCCCTTGCGGGCATCGATCAGCGCGATGTCCTGCGGCGTGGTGACGATGATCGCGCCGGTCACCGGCACGCGCTGCGCGAGCGTCAGCTGGATGTCGCCGGTCCCGGGAGGCAGGTCGACCACCAGGTAATCGACGTCCCGCCACCTGGTCTCGTTGAGGAGCTGCTCCAGCGCCTGGGTCACCATCGGGCCGCGCCATACCATGGGCGTGTCCGGATCGACCAGGAATCCGATGGACATGGCCTGGATGCCGTGCCCCTCCATCGGCTCGAGGTGCTTACCGTCGCGCGATTCCGGCCGTCCGCGGATGCCGAGCATGATCGGCTGCGAGGGGCCGTAGATGTCGGCGTCGAGCACGCCGACGCTGGCACCTTCGGCCGCCAGCGCGAGCGCCAGGTTGACCGCCGTGGTGCTCTTGCCCACCCCGCCCTTGCCGGATGCGACCGCAATGATGTTCTTGATGCCCGGTACGAGCTTGACCCCGCGTTGCACGGCGTGCGAGACGATCTTCATCTGCGCGTTCACCGCGACATTGCCTACGCCCGGGATGGCCTTGAGTGCCCGGGTGACCTCCTGGCGGATCGGGTCGAGCTGGCTCTTCCCCGGATAGCCCAGCAGGATCTCCACCGCGACCTTGTCGCCATCCACCTTGATGCTGCGCACCGACTTGCTGCTGACGTAGTCCTTGCGAGTATTGGGGTCGATCAGCTTCTTCAGGGCGTCCTGAACCTGCTGCTCCGTGACTGCCATGGCACGCCTCGATCAAAGTGTAGGGCGCGATTCTATTCCGGTTGCAACCACTTCCGCCAACGGGTCTCTCCCGCAATGTGCCCCGGATGCGCAGCCGCCGCCGCGACGTGAGACAAAGCATGCATTTTCGTGGCTAACCCTTCATATTTGCTACAATTTCGCGCGTCAGCTTCCACCCATAACCATGAATCGCCGACGCCTCTTTGTCACGACGGCCCTGCCCTATGCGAACGGGCCATTCCATATCGGCCACATCATGGAGTACATCCAGGCCGACATCTGGGTGCGATTCCAGCGCATGCAGGGCCACACGGTGCATTTCATCGGCGCCGACGACGCGCACGGTGCGCCCATCATGCTCGCCGCCGAAAAGGCCGGGAAATCGCCTGAGGTATTCATCGCCGAGGTCGCCAGGGGACGCAAGCAGTATCTCGACGGCTTCTATATCGAGTTCGACAACTGGCACTCGACGCACTCGAAGGAGAACACCGAGCTATCGCAGGATCTCTATCGCCGGCTGAAGGCAAAAGGGCTCGTTTATCCGAAGACGATCGAGCAGTTCTACGACCCGGTCAAGGGGATGTTCCTCGCCGACCGCTACATCAAGGGCGAGTGCCCGAACTGCGGCGCAAAAGATCAGTACGGGGATGCCTGCGAGAACTGCAGTTCGGTCTATTCGCCTACGAAGCTGAAGAATCCCTACTCGACGCTGTCGGGCGCCACGCCGGTGATGAAATCATCGGAGCACCACTTCTTCAAGCTGTCCGATCCGGACTGCAGGAAGTTCCTGCGCGAGTGGATCAGCAAGCCGGGACGGCTGCAGTCCCAGGTCGCCAACAAGGCCAAGGAATGGCTCGAGGGCAAGGACGAAAAATCGCTTGCCGACTGGGACATCTCGCGCGACCCGCCGTATTTCGGAATTCGAATTCCGGACATCCAGGAGGAGAAGTACTTATATGTCTGGCTGGATGCCCCGATCGGTTACTTCGCGAGCCTGAAGAACTATTGCGAGCGCAAGGGCGTCGAGTTCGACGCCTTCGTGAAGCCGGACCGCGGCACCGAGATGATCCACTTCATCGGCAAGGACATCATTTATTTCCACACCCTGTTCTGGCCGGCGATGCTCCAATTCTCGGGCCTCTACAAGACGCCGGACCAGGTCAACGTGCACGGCTTCATCGGCGTATCGGGCGAAAAGATGTCCAAGTCGCGCGGCACCGGCATCGACCCGCTGCGCTACCTCGAGCTCGGCATGAACCCCGAGTGGCTGCGCTACTACATCGCCGCCAAGCTCAACGGCAACGTTGAGGACGTGGATTTCATTCCCGAGGATTTCATGACTCGGGTGAATAGCGATCTGATCGGGAAATACATCAATATCGCTAGCCGGGCAGCTGGCTTTGTTTCAAAGTTGTTTGCCGGAAAACTCTACAAGTTTTCAGCTGACGAAATCAAACTACAACACAGTTGGGTTGTTGCCGTAAATTCCAAAGATGTTGTCGCCGAGGCTTACGCAAGCCGCGAATTCGGAAAAGTGATCCGCGAAATCATGCGTGTTGCAGATATTGCGAATCAGCGGTTTGACCAGCGGAAACCGTGGGAATTGGCAAAAGAATCCGACAAGAAACTCGAGGTACTCAAGGAACTGCACCGAGTGTGCACTGAAGCACTGGATGCATTTTTCGTGCTGACCGTCTATCTGGCGCCTATTATTCCAGCGGTCGCATCGAGAGTTGCCCGAGAACTATTCGGACTTGATCGCGAGCTGACGTTTGAAGATTGCAAGTTTCGTCCGGAAAGTATCGGTGCCTATAAGTACCTCATGATTCGCGTCGAGGAGAAGCAGCTCGACGCGCTGTTCGAAGCTGAAAAGGAAACTCCGATGGCAACCACCCCACCCTCACCCCTTCCCCCTCTCCCCCAGGGCGAGGGGAAAAGTACCGGCGCTGGCGCGCAGATAACAATTGATGACTTCAACAAACTGGATCTGCGGATCGCCAGAATCGTGACAGCCGACCCTGTCGAGGGCGCCGACAAGCTTCTGAAGCTCACGCTCGACACCGGAACCGGAACTATGACCGTTTTCGCGGGCATCAAGAGCGCCTATGATCCAGAACGACTCCAGGGCCGCCTCACCGTCGCGGTCGCCAACCTCGCCCCGCGCAAGATGAAATTCGGGGTCTCCGAAGGCATGGTGCTCGCGGCCTCGGGCGACGGTCCCGGAATATACTTGCTGTCCCCCGACTCCGGCGCCCAACCCGGCATGCGCGTCAAGTAAATGCAGACCGCGATCAACCGCACCTTCATCTGCAGCGTCGTCTTTCTCGACGTCGTCGAGTACTCGAGAAAGCCCGTCGCCGAGCAGATCTTCTTCAAGGAGCGGTTGAACACGCTGCTGACGGAGGCCCTGGCGAACGTCGCGCCCAACGACCGCATCATCCTCGACACCGGTGACGGCGCGGCGCTGTCCTTCCTCGGCGATCCGGAGGACGCGCTCTACGTGAGCCTCTCGCTGCGCGAGGCGCTGCAGAAGCCGCAGCCGCCCGGTCCGGAGCTCAAGATCCGGCTCGGCATCAACCTCGGCCCGGTGCGGCTGGTGAAGGATATCAACGGGCAGCCCAATATCATCGGCGACGGCATCAACGTCGCGCAGCGCGTGATGGGCTTCTCCCAGCCCGGACAGATCATGGTGTCGCGCTCCTTCTACGAGGTTGTGTCCTGCCTGTCCGAGGGATACGGGCGGCTGTTCAACTACGAGGGATCACGCACGGACAAGCACGTGCGCGAGCACGAAATCTATACCGTTCAGGCGACTACCGCGTCGCTGCAGCGTAGCGGGGCCGCTGCGCCGAGGGACCGGCCGGGCGGCAGCGGCGCAAGGATGCTGGACAAGCTGTCGCAAACCGCCGTGGTGGTCGGCGACAACCTGCGCCGTAAGCCTCGTCTCGGCACCGCGCTGGCAGTGGCCGGCATACTCAGCGTTTCCGTGGCACTGCGGCTCGCGCGCGAGCCCGCCGCGGCGCCGGTGCCGCCGCCCGTGCCCGCTTCGACCAGCGCCGTTGCGGCACCGGCACCCGCGAGAAAGGCGGAGACGCGGGGCGCGCCTGCCGCCGCACCTGCGAAAACGGCCAGGGCTCCCGCCCGGACCGCCGCGGCCCCGGCGAGGTCCAAGCCGGCGACTCCGGCGGCGCGAGTACCCTCGGCGCCGATCGGCGACGAGGAGCCGGCCGCCGTTCCCGACCCGGTGGCGTCGGCGGCGCCACCGGCGACGATCAGCTTCGCGATCTCGCCTTGGGGCGAAGTCCATATCAACGGCAGGAGGCACGGCATTTCACCGCCCCTGCGCAACGTCGAGCTCGCGCCGGGCCGGCACCGGATCGAAATCCGGAACGCCGGTTTCACGCCCCATATCGAGATTGTGGACGCCCGGCCCGGCGGTCGGATTAGAATTAGGCACAAGTTCGAGAACTAGGGGGGGAAATGGCGTTCTTCCGGTTGATGCTGGCAGCAGCGATCGCCGCGGCCCTGGCCGGCTGCGAGTCCGCTCCGGTCAAGGCCATCCAGGAGGAATTCCGGAACCTGTTCCAGACGCACAAGGGCGCGCCCGATCTTGGCAACGGCATCAAGCAGTACGAGGAGGCGAACTATTCCGAGTCGGCGCGCCTGCTGCAGTCGAGCCTCAAGCAGGGGCTCGGCCGCAGCGACCAGGTCAAGGCGCACAAGTATCTTGCGTTCATCCACTGCGTATCGGGCCGCGAGCGGCGCTGCCGGGAGGAATTCCGCGCCGCGCTCAAGGTCGATCCCTCGTTCGAGCTCGCGGCGAATGAGGCCGGCCATCCGATCTGGGGCCCCGCGTTCCGCTCCGTGAAGAGCCAGCAATAGCGGGATAACCCGATCGCGCTGCCGACCGGACGCAGGAATCACGCAGAGTGAATTCGATATCCGCCCGTCGAGGCTTGATCCGCGATCTTCCGGCGCCGGTGCGGTCGGCATCATGGATCCCCGCACGCTAGGCCGCTACGAGCTCATCGCCGAGCTCGGCAAGGGGGCCATGGGCGTCGTCTATCGCGCCAACGACCCCCTGCTCGACCGGCAGGTCGCGATCAAGACCGTCAACATGTCGCTCGATCCGCAGGAGATGGCGGAATACGAGGGGCGCTTCTACCAGGAGGCCAAGGCCGCCGGCAGCCTCAACCATCCCAATATCGTCACCATCTACGACGTGGGGAAGAGCGGCCATCTCGCCTACATGGCGATGGAGTTCCTGCAGGGCGAGGAGCTGCGCGCGCTGCTCGCCACCGGTCAGCCGCTGCCGGTCGACCGCGCGGTCGATATCGCGGCCCAGGTGGCGGAAGGGCTGGCTTTTGCGCACCAGCACGGCGTCGTGCACCGCGACGTCAAGCCCGCCAACGTCATGCTTACGGCCACCGGCCGCATCAAGATCACCGATTTCGGCATCGCGCGGATGCGCTCCGCGGAAGTGCGGACCCAGACCGGCATCGTGCTCGGCTCGCCGCGCTACATGTCGCCCGAGCAGGTCGCCGGCAAGCGCGCCGAGCCGCGCTCGGACATCTTTTCGCTGGGCGTGATCCTCGATGAAATGCTGACCGGCCGGCCGCCGTTCACCGGGGAGGACGTGACCTCGGTCATGTTCCAGATCATGAACCTGGTGCCGCCGCCGCCGAGCTCGATCAACGCGCGGGTGCCCGAAGTGCTGGATTATATCGTCGCCAAGGCGATCGCCAAGGTGGTCGACGACCGCTACGCGAGCGCCGAGGAACTTGCCAAGGACTTGCGCGAGGTGGCGAAGCAGCTCGATACGACCGTCCACATGCTCACGGCGACCCGACCCCCCGTGCGACCGAGGGTCGACACCGACGCGGCCCAGGCGCTCGCGCAGTCGCTGCCGGACACGCGCCGCTCGGACGCCGAGGTGACGACGCTGGGCGCCACGCCCGCGCCGGCCCTGGGACTGTCCAGGGCCTTCGATTCCCTGGATGCCACCATGCGGCTCGCCATCAATACCGGCATGGCGGAGACGCTCAAGGAATACTCCGACAGCGGAAAATACCAGCCGCTGGCCACTCCCCCCTCGGAGCCTGACGCGATTGTCGGCGCGCTGCGCCGGGAACCGGGCTGGACGCAATGGGACAAGGTCATCTTCGCCGCCAGCGTCGCGGCCGCCACGATCGTCGGCGCCATCATCGTCTTTGCTTAGAGCCTATCTCAACCATAGGCGCGTGATGCGTTGTGGCCAGGACGGGATGGATGCTAGGCGCACGGCGCAGGCGATATGTCGATATGGTCAAGCCGGGCAACAACGCAGACGCCCGTCCTGGCCGCAACCCGGAGGGACGGGGCGATCTGGGCGCATTTTGTTGTCGGTAGCCCTTGCAATATCGACATATTGCTGCGGGCTATCCTCCTAAAACTGCATCCCACCTCGCCTCCGTCGCACACGTGCCTACCATTGAGATAGGCTCTTGCTGCGGCCGATCTCGACCAGGTGACGCTGCGCGCGCAGCCCGGGAATCGTCAGCGGTATCACCCGCCGCACCTGCCAGCCCTGCGGCAGCTGGCCGATTTCCTCGTACGGATGCACGCCTTTCATGGCCACGAGCCGGCCCCGCCCGGCGAGGTGCCGCCCCGCCAGCGATACCAGCTCGGCAAGATCCGAGAACGCGCGGGAAATCACGACATCGAATGGCGCCGCCGGTGTCCACGATTCCGCCCTCTCGCACACGACCTCTGCGTTGGCGAGGCGTAGCTCCATCACCGCCTGTCTCAGGAAAGCCGCCTTCTTGTGGTTCGAATCAAGCAACGTCACACGCGCTTCCGGCAACGCGAGCGCGAGCGGGATGCCCGGCAATCCGGCCCCGCTGCCCACATCGAGTATGCTCGCCGCCGCAACGTGCGGCGCCGCCGCCAGGCAATCGAGCAGGTGCACGCTTACCATGCGCGATGCCTGCCGCACCGCTGTGAGGTTGTAGACGCGATTCCATTTCTGCAGCAGATCCAGGTACGCAAGCAGCCGCTGCTGCGCGCTCGCCGGGAGCGCCAATCCGAGCTCGGCCACGCCCTGCGCAAGCTGCTGCGCAAGGGTCATGCAAGCTTGCCAACCGCTCGGCGGGCGCCACCGCTCGCTGTCCGCGCATTCCCGCGGACCGCATTCGTTCTGCGTTTGAGATGGACCAGCAGGACCGAGATCGCCGCCGGCGTGATCCCCGAAATGCGCGATGCCTGGCCGAGTGTCTCAGGACGGTGCAGCGCAAGCTTCTGCCGCACTTCCACCGACAGTCCCCGCAGGCTGCTGTAATCGATATCCTCGGGGAGCCGCAGGTTTTCGTAGTGCTCATAACGCGCGATTTCCTCGCGCTGGCGCTCGATATAACCCTGATATTTAGCCTGGATCTCGACCTGTTCCGCCACCTGTGTATCCTCGACGCCCCGCCCCGCGCCTGGCAGCGCCGTGAGCTGCGCGTAATTAATATCCGGACGGCGCAGCAATTCCATCAGCGAGTACTCCCGGGATTGCGCCTGATCCGGCGCGCCGGAGACGGAATCGCCCGGCAGCAGCCGCGGATTGATCCAGGTGTCCTTGAGGCGCGCCTGCTCGCGCTCGATCGCCTCGCGCTTGCGCGCGAACGCCGTCCATCGCGAATCATCCACCACTCCCAACTCGCGGCCGCGCTCGGTCAACCGCAGGTCGGCGTTATCCTCGCGCAGCGACAGCCGGTACTCGGCACGACTGGTAAACATTCGATAGGGCTCGGATACGCCGCGCGTGACGAGATCATCCACCAGCACGCCCAGGTAGGCCTCGCTGCGAGCGGGGCACCAGGGCTCGCGTCCTCGAACCTGAAGCACAGCATTGATGCCGGCGAGCAATCCCTGCGCTGCGGCTTCTTCGTAGCCCGTGGTGCCGTTGATCTGCCCGGCGAAGAACAGTCCCGCGACGGCCCGCGTTTCGAGCGAGCGCCTCAGGCCGCGCGGATCGAAATAGTCGTACTCGATCGCGTAGCCTGGGCGCGTGATGTGGGCGCGCTCGAGTCCGCGGATCGACCGCACGAGCTCCTGCTGCGCGTCGTAGGGCAGGCTCGTCGAGATGCCGTTGGGATAGAACTCGTTGACCGTCAGGCCCTCCGGCTCGAGGAAGATCTGGTGCGAGGCCTTGTGCGCGAAGCGCATCACCTTGTCTTCGATCGAGGGGCAATAACGCGGCCCGACACCCTCGATCACGCCGGTGTAGAGCGGCGAGCGGTCGAGCGCGGCGCGGACGATGTCGTGCGTGCGCGCGTTGGTATGCGTGATCCAGCACGGCAGCTGCGGCGGGTGCTGGTCGCGCCTGCCGAGAAACGAGAACACGGGAACCGGCGTATCGCCCGGCTGCTCTGTCATGACCGTGAAATCGATGCTGCGGCCGTCAATGCGCGGCGGCGTGCCGGTTTTCAGGCGCCCGACCGGAAGCTTCAACTCGCGCAGCCGCTGCGCGAGCATGAGCGCGGGCGGATCGCCCGCGCGCCCGCCCTGGTGGTGCTTCAGCCCGACGTGGATCAACCCGGCGAGAAAAGTTCCGGTGGTGAGCACCACCGCGCGCGCGGAGAATTTGAGCCCGATCTGCGTCACGACGCCTGCCACGCGCCCGTCTTCGATCACCAGATCGTCCACCGCCTGCTGGAACATGCGCAGCCCGGGCTGATTCTCGAGACGACCCCGAATCGCTCCTCTGTAGAGCACGCGGTCCGACTGGGCGCGGGTCGCGCGCACCGCAGGCCCTTTGCGCGAATTCAGGATGCGGAATTGGATCCCGGCCTCGTCCGCGGCCAGCGCCATGGCGCCGCCAAGTGCATCTATCTCTTTGACTAAATGACCCTTTCCGATACCGCCGATAGACGGATTGCAAGACATCTGGCCCAAGGTGTCGAAGCTGTGGGTCAGGAGCAGGGTCGAACATCCCAGGCGCGCGGAGGCAAGTGCCGCCTCAGTCCCAGCGTGCCCCCCGCCAACTACAATAATATCAAATTTATCAACTACTTGCATAAATAATTCAAGCCCAAGCCAGGCTCAGATGATACCCGAAAAGGGCGACTGACAGAATAGACCTGCAGGGTTTCACGTGAAACGGATATTTGCTGCAATGCAGCATCCAAGCCAATTCTCATGTTCCACGTGAAACACCGGTTGGGGTGCCCTACTTGCCGATGCAAAACCGCTTGAATATCTCCCCAAGCAGATCGTCGGTCGTAAATTCCCCGGTGATCGAGCCCAAGGCGTGTTGAGCGGCCCGGAGCTCTTCCGCAAACAGCTCGAGCCTTTCCGTCTGGCCGGCAGCTTGGTCCAGATGCCGCTGGGCGAGCTCGAGCGCATGAACGTGCCGTTCACGGGCCATGAATAAGCCTTCCGCCCCGCCGCCATGCCAACCCACCGCCTCAAGCAGGGCCTCCCGCAGCAACTCCACGCCGGCTCCCGTCTTGGCTGAGAGCCATACAGTGGCGCCTTGTTTGGCGCGTTCGAGGGCCGGCGCTCGTGGCAGGAGATCGATTTTGTTCATGACGGTAAGCCGGGGCAATCCCGCTGGAAGCCTGCGCAGGATGTCCTGGTCCGCCGCGGCAATACCTTTAGCAGCGTCGACGAGGAGCACGACGATGTCGGCCCGCTCGATCGCCGCCCAGGTGCGCGCGATCCCAAGCTTTTCCACGGGATCGCTGGACGGCCGCAACCCCGCGGTATCGATGATGTGTGCCGGGATTCCGCGGATGCTGACGCTCTGCCGGATCGCGTCTCGGGTCGTTCCGGCGATGTCCGTTACGATGGCGAGCTCTTCGCCAGCAAGAAGGTTTAGAAGACTCGACTTGCCCACGTTGGGCTGGCCCACGAGTACTACGCGCACGCCCTCCCGAAGCAAGCTTCCTTGCTGTGACGCCGCTAAGACGCCCTCAAGCTTTGCCTTCAGTTTCGAGAGCCGTCCCGCGCCGTCGGACTGCTTGATGAGGTCGACGTCCTCGTCCGGAAAGTCGAGCGCGGCTTCGACCAGCGTGCGCAATTCGACCAGGCCGTCGAGCAATTCATCGATACGCCGGGAAAACGCGCCCTGCAACGAGCGCATCGCGCTGCGCGCCGCTTCCGTGGTTGCGGCATCGATCAAATCCGCAACGCTCTCCGCCTGCGCCAGATCGATCTTGTCGTTAACGTAGGCGCGGCGAGTGAATTCCCCCGGCTGCGCCGGGCGCGCTCCGAGCTCGACGCAGCGCCTGAGCAGTAGCTGCAGCACCACCGGGCCTCCGTGCCCGTGCAACTCCAGCACATCCTCTCCGGTGTAAGAATGCGGCGCCGGAAAATAGAGCGCTATGCCCCGGTCGATTGCCGAACCGTGAGAATCCATGAAATCCGCGAGCGTCGCCCGCCGCGGCGATAGCGGTGTGCGCACGATGCCCGACATGAGCGCCTCCAACCGCGGACCGGCAACCCGCACCACGCCGATGCCGCCTTTGCCCGGGGCGGTCGAAATGGCGGCAATGATGTCGCTCCCGGTCATCGACCTGCGGAAAGCCGAATGGGGGCGGCGCCTGCACCGCCCACGAACACGTCAACTCTTGCGCTTTGCGGCTTCGCGCTCGAGCACGCGCGTGATTCTCCACTGTTGCGCGATCGAGAGCACGTTGTTGATGAGCCAGTACAGCACCAGGCCGGCGGGGAAGAAGAAGAAGAAGATGCTGAACACGATCGGCATGATTTTCATTACCCGCGCCTGCACCGGGTCGGGAGGTTCGGGGTTGAGCAGGGTCTGCACCCACATGGTCGCGGCCATCAGGATCGGGAGAAGACCAATCGGCATTCCGAACCATATGCCGAAAAGCGTATCCGGCGCCGCGAGATCGTCGATCCACAGCATGAAGGGTGCGTGTCGCAGCTCCACGCTCGCCAGCAGCACCCAATAAAGTGCAATAAAAACAGGTATTTGCACGACTATCGGCATGCAGCCACCGAGGGGATTGATCTTCTCGGTCTTGTAGAGCTCCATCATCGCTTGCTGCAGGCGCTGGCGGTCCTGACCATACTGTTCCTTGAGCTTCTGCAGCTTGGGCGCGAGGACCCGCATTCTCGCCATCGAGCGGTAGCTCGCCGCCGACAACGGATAGAACAGCAGCTTGATGATCACCGTCAGCAGGATGATCGCGACGCCCCAGTTGCCGGTCCAGTGATTGAGCCAGGCCAGTACCCAGAATAGCGGCACCGCGATCACCGTCAGCCAGCCGTAATCGATGGTGAGATCGAGCCCGGGCGCGATTTTCGCCAGGTTTTCCTGCTCCTCCGGGCCGGCGTAAAGCGGCACGCTGACGCTGGTGCGCGCGCCCGGCACGATCGCGCCGACCGGGACGATCACGCCCACCGAGTAGAGTCCCTCTTCCATGCGCCGCGCATAGAACTCCCGCGGAACGCCGCTGCGCGGAAGCCAGGCGCTGAAGAAATAATGCTGCAGCATCGCGATCCAGCCGTCCTCGCTGTTCTTGGGGTACTGCGCCTTGCCTTTTTCGATGTCGCTGAACGCGAGCTTCTGGAACTTGTCCTTTTCCGTATAGAGCGCAACCCCAGTGAAGGTCGGCAGCATCGCGGAATCACCCGCCGGCGGCGTCTCGTCGCGCACCAGCTGGAAATAGGCATACGGCTGTATCGCCGCGGCACCTCCATTGACGATCTCGAAGCCGACGTCGATCAGATAGCTTCCGCGCCGGAAACGATAGCTCTTGTTCACCTGCGCGCCCTCCGCCGCCGGCGCGGTGAGCCGCACTTCGAGTTCGCCCTGACCATCGCCAAGCCGGTATTGATCCGCCGTCGCCGCGTAGAGCGTCCGGTGGTTGGGCAAGCCGCTGCCGATCAGCCCGGCCTGCGCGATATAGGTGCGCGCCGCGCCG
>DASWIC010000044.1:0-18585 GCA_036397875.1 Burkholderiales bacterium | reverse complement strand
GAGTCGCGGATTGCCGACGGGCTCAACTATCGCCGGCCGTGGAGCGCCTTGACCGCAGTCTGCGGCTCTTTCGAGACAATGTGGAGCAACGCTGCCGCGGGGCCTGTCGGCGTGCGGCGCTTCTGCTCCCAGTTCTGAAGGGTTTTGACGCTCACGCGTATCATCTGCGCGAACTCGGATTGCGAAAGTCCCGTCATCTTCCGGATCGCCTGGACGTCGGCTTCGGGAAATTCAAACACGCGCGAAGCCTTTGCCTCGCCCCGCATATGTTTCCCCATCCAGCGGACGCTCTCTGCGAGCTCCTGGAATGCCTTCTTATCCATTACCCACCTCTCGCTGCATCAATGCCGCCAATGCCCTGACCTGCTGGCGCGTCAGATCGCCTCTTGCGCTCTTCGAATACGCATACAGCAGGTAGATCCGGCTCCTGACGACCCAGTAGTAGTAGATCATCCGCGCTCCGCCGCGCTTGCCCCGGCCGGGAAGTGACCAGCGGATCTTTCGCAATCCGCCCGATCCGACGATAACGGGGCCGGCCTCGGGGTTCGCGAGCAACGCCGCCTGCAGAAGCCGGTACTCATCGTCACCCATGAGCTCCGTGATTTCACGGGTGAATTGCGGCGATTCGACAAAAACCATTATACGCCAATGGCGGATAGTCAGCCAGTCTCCTGTCAAGGATTGATATTCAACGCTGGCCCGACGGATTCGTTGACGGGATCACACGGCGCCAGAAAACCAAGGCAGAAGGATGAAGGCAGACCGGCACCCAAAGGCAGAAGGAGGAAGGCAGAAGGCAGACCCGCTATCCCAAGGCAGAAGGCAGAAGGATGAAGGCAGACCCATACCCCAAGGCAGAAGGATGACCCAAAACCGGTGACGACTGACCGGCGCCGAAACCTACCAGACCACTTCGACTGAAGCCAGGCGCCGGAGCCTTTCATCGGCACTGAGGAGACGCGCGCGGTGCGCAATCGCGGTTGCGGCAATAATCCGGTCGGCGGGATCTGAATGACTGAATTCCGGAGACTGGGCAAGCGCAGCGATCCTGGGGGTGATTGGCAGAACGCGCAGGTTTCGGGCCCGAATGATGTCCTCCAGGAACTGCTCGGTATCTGCTTCGATTGCCACCCGACCCTTGGAAACCAGCATCCCTACCTCCCACAGGCTGATGTCGCTGCAGGCGAGCGGCTGGGTATTGAGCAGACGTTTTGCACGGCGCGACAGGCGCGCAGGCGCGAGCGCGTCGTGGATCAGGACGTGTGTATCAAGAACGACCACGCGCGGCGCGCCAGCGCTCGCCGGTGGGCGCGATCACATTGCCGACGCGGGCCGTCTTGCGCAGCGCTTTGAGGCGGTCGCGCGCCGCCTCCGCGGCGCTCTCGGCCGGCAGCAGGCGCGCCACCGGTTTGCCGCGAGAGGTAATGCGCAGCTCGCGTCCCTTCTCCACCTGCTTGAGGTAAGAAGGCAGATTCTGGCGCAGCTCGGTCAGTTTGACGTCGTCCATGGAGGCTATAACGCTTCTGTACTGATCTAGTGTACAGATTCTGAGGCAGGATGGCAATGTCACGGGCGGGAACTCGGCAGCCCGAGGAATGAGGGCCTTAATCGAATGCCGAGTGATGACCGACGATTCCACCACCCCGCCCGCCAATCCCTCACCCCCGCCCCTACATCCCTCACCCCCACCCTCTCCCGAGTGGAGAGGGAGGTCCACTCACTGCCTACTACTCATCGGGCGAGTGGATCGGGCCGCATCTGGAACCGCACCACCTTCGGGCGGTTGTCCGTGCCGCCTTCGTTGTGGAACTGCGTGCGCGTGGAGTTGGTCGCCCACAGCGATCGGCCTTTCCAGCCGGCGTTCGGATCGTCGATGCGCCCCTCGGCCCACTTCGCGAAAAAGCCCATCGGGTAGGGGACACGCAGGTTGACGAACTTGCCGTTCACCAGGGCGAGGTACGACTCGTTGAGGTTGCCGGTGACGATCGGCACGTTGGCGCCCAGTCCGAACGTGTTGAACTGGTCCACCCACGTGTAATAGGTCGCCTCGGCGCTGCCGCCGTCCGCAACGCCCCTGAACTGCGGTCCCGGCAGCGGATAGAGCGTCCAGCCCTCGGGACAGTGCTTGCCCGTTGCCTTCGGCCCGTTCAGCACCTTGCACTTGCTGCGGTCGAACTTCCCGAGATGCCCGCTGGAGAGCGACACCCAGTAGATGCCGTAGCGGTCGATGTCGCCGCCGCGCGGCCCGTAGCCGGGGAACGGCGGCTCGTACACCTCGGTCAGCGCGGTATGCGTCGGATCCGGTCCCGGATTCAACCGCACGATGTAGCCGGGAAAGGGAGACCACCACGCGGTTCCCCAGACCGTCCCATCGACCGGGTTCACGGCGACGGCGTAGAGGTTCAGCAGGACTCGCTTGTCCCGCTTCGGATCGAGCGGCTGGTTGTGGTCGGCATAGGCGTCGCGCCTGCCGTTGCCGTTGGTGTCGAGGATCAGCGGCGTCCAGCCCTGCGAGCGCGCCTCGTCGCCGGTCTCTTCGAACATCTTCCGGTTGAGCCAGCCGATCACCCCCGTGCCGAATACGGCGCTGGTCCACACCGTGTGGTTGGCGTCCTCGGCGAAGATCAGGTGATGCGTTTGGAAACACGTGCTGATCAGCGTGAACTTGCCCGTCGCCGGGTCGTACATCGAGAGATGGCGGCCGGACTGATCGAGCGGGAATGCCTTTGCCGATGGATGGTTCGACCCTTTCTTGCAGAAGGCCGGGTTATTCGGATGACGCACCCGCGCGGCAAACCAGGCCCGCCCCTTTTCATCCATGATCGGGTTGTGATTGCTGCTCTGGCTGTCCCAGATGGGCTTGCCTCCCCAGTAGGGGGACGGCTGCATCGGGCTCGATTTCGAGGACGGCGTCTTCGGGTCGCGCACCGGGTGTTTCATTTCGCTCGCCGTGTGCGTGTTCGGGTCGAGGATCGGCACCATGTCCGTGCTCTCCTCCGCCGAGCCGTAGAACTTGCCGTTGGCGTTCACGCTCGGATTTCGCCGGTCGGTCCCGATCAGATCGTGCAGGTAGGTCGTGGTATGGCCCCAGTCCCACATCGTGAGGACGAGGTTGCGCTCGATGCCCTGCGGACGCTCCGGTTTCGCGAACGGCAGCTCGCCCGCGGCGATGCGGTCGGTCCAGTCGGCGAACAGGGTCAGCGCGCGTGGCGCATCGAGGCGGTTGATGTCGCGGGCCATTTGCGGCAGGGCCTGCCCGGACTGGATGCGCCGCGCCCACGCGTCGGACGATTTCATGTGGGCAAATGCCTTCGGGATCGTGCGCGTTCCCAGCGAGCCCATCGCGTGGCATCCGATGCAGCCGCCGGTCTTGACGACGTGAAGCCACTCACCCTGATGCGGCACCTTCCCCACGGGGAACTCGCTCTTCGCCGGGATCTTGAGCATCGAATACCAGTAGACCGCCGGATAGTATTGCGCCGCCGCAGCCGGGCTCGGCGCCGCCACCGCCTTCAAATTGAGCGTCGCGCCGGGCGCGGTTCGGACCTTGGGCGAATCCACGAGCCCGTAGCCGCGCACCCACACGTTGTAGGTGGCTTTCGGCAGCTCCGGCATGAGGTAGCGCCCGCGATCATCGGTGACCACGATCTTGGCGAACTTCGTGGGCAGATCGGTCGTTTCCGCGATCACCCAGACGCCGGCCTCGGGGCCCTGTGGGCCCGTGACCACGCCGCCGAGGTCGTTCGCGCCGACATTGACGCTTCCACCCGAGCCCATCTGCGCTGCGCACGCGGCCAGTATCGCGGCCAGGGCGGCGGCCGCCAGCCCCAGCTTCAATCTCGTCGTTTTCATTTTCCCCTCCCGAATGGGTGAGCACCCGCCTGCGGAGCCGGCGGAGTGAGGGGCTATTCTGCTCCCTTTTTCCGCCATTCGTCACCGATCAACGATTGAGCCCGAGCGATGAGGGCGTCCTAAGGGCAGAAGGCGGATTGGCCTAACAGGCTGTTGAAAAACTCTGTGCACTCAGCCAAATCGTCATTCCCGCGAAGGCGGGAATCCAGTAACTTGTTGATCCGTTTGGTAGCGAGTTTTACCGGGCGCCTTTCTTGTAAGCGGCGACCTTGGCCTTGAGGTCGGAGTATTCCTCGCACGGCAGCAGGCAGATGCGGTCCAGCGCCGCGAGGTGCTCTTCCGCCTTGGCGAGATTCTTCACCATCAGGTAGGCCTCGCCGATGTACTCGTGCGCGCCGCGGTGCTTCGGATTCAGCTTGAGCGCGCGCTGGTAGTGGTCGAACGCGGCATCGAGCTTCCCGGCGTTGCGATAGGCGTAGCCGAGATAGTTCTGGATGTCGGCATTGTCGGGGGCGCGCTGCGCCGAGGAGGAGAAGAGCTTGATCGCGGCGTTCCAGTCCTTCGCCTCGATGGCCTTCTTGCCCGCCGCATAGTCGGGGCCGAGCGCGGCCGCGCCGGGCTCCTCCTCCGTGTCCACGGAGTGCAGCGCCGGCGCGATCGTTGCGGCAATTACGAAAAACAGCAAAGGCAATACCCGCGGCATGCTATGCCGGATTAATTCGCCGCCACATACGCCTTCGCGCGCCTGAGTTCCTCCCGCCCGGAATCGGAGTCCTGGGTCATTGCCAGGAGCTTCGTGAAATTGTCCGCTGCCTTCTGCCGGTTGCCGGACGCCTCGGCGGCCAGTGCCGCACCGTAGAACCCGCGGAACCGGTTGGGCTCGCGTACCTGCGATGCCTCGAATTCCTTCAACGCCAGCGCCGGCTGCTTGAGCTGGAGCAGCATTTCGCCGAGCAGTTCACGAGCGGGGACGATTCGACCGGGCGTGACAATATGTTTCTCGTTCTTGTCCTCCAGATCGGCGGCCGAGCGCATGAACTTGAGCGCATCATCCGTTTTGCTCTGTGCGAGTGCAATCCATCCGGCCACGGCGAGCCGCTGGACTTCGACTTCGGTGGCCCAATAATTGTTCTTCGCGTCCTGCAACGCTTTGTGCAGGCGCGCAAGTTCCCCCGCGTCCTTTTCTGCCGCTGCGGTGTCGCCGCTGCGCGCTGCGCCGAGCGCTCGCGCGAAATACGTGATGGCGTCTGTAAACAGAAACTTGGTCGGCTGGGGCTGTAACTGCATCGCCTCGCGCCACGCGCCGCGCTCCATCGCGTAGCGCGCAGGCATCGCGGCAATCGCATACGGGATGGCTTGCGCCGGGTCGGTGCCAGTGACTTTGAGCGCTTCATCGATGGCGCGCCGGGCATCTTCGTCGCGCGCGATCTGAAGATAAGCGTAGACCATGTAATCGCTGGCGTGATACGCCTGGTTAATTTCACCCCCCTTTTTCGCCACCTCGGCCGCGCGGCGATTGGTCGCGACCGAATCTTCCCAAGCGCCAACGCGGGTGAAGATATGAGAGGGCATGTGCAGGGCGTGCGGCGCCGATGGCGCGATGCTCGCATAGCGCCGGGCGGCGGTCAGGCCTTTCTGCGCGATGGGCGGGGCGTCGTAGCTGTGGATCAGGTAGTGCGCCACTCCCGGGTGGTCGGGGTGCTTGGCGAATTGTATTTCGAGGATCGCGGCCGCCTTGCGATAGGCGGCGAAGGTCTGATCAGACTGCAATTGCGTGCCCACGAGATACATCGCATAGAAGACCTGCGCCTCGTCGTCATCCGGATAGCGGGCAGCGAGCGCCTCGTACGCCTTGGCGCGCGCCAACTGTCGCGCGCGTTCGGGGCGATTGGTCCAGTCCTCATAGTAGGCGGCGACGGCTTCGAGGTAGTCGCGCTCGCGTTGGGTCTTCGCGCCGATCTGGCGGCCCTGCTCGATCGCAGCCTGCGCCAGGGCAGCGCCCTTGGGAGAGGCGCCCTGTCCGGCGAGCGGATTCGACATGAGAATGGAGGCGAAGCCCCATCTTGCGATGACGCACGAAGGATCCTTCTCTACCACCTCGCGGAAGGTTTTTTGGGCCGCGCTGATCCAGTACGAGTGGAGCATCGCCACGCCGCGCTCGAACTGCTGCTGCACCGCCGGGTCGCAGGACGTGGGGAAGTTGACCTTGCCCAGCTGCTCCGAGCTATGCGCCGGAATGGCCGCGGAGAGCGCGGCGATCAATACAAAAGTCGCGATGGAAGATTTCACGATGGTCTCCTTGATTCAGGTGGTGTACAGCATCGATGCATTTCCGCCGGCTGGAAAGTCGTTATCGTCACACCAGGAGTCAAGAGAGAACAGACCGTGAGGTGGCGCGAGTCGCGCGGTAGGCTCAGGCAGGATACGCGCTTTATGGGCCAATTACGGTGAGCAGAGACTTATATTTTTTCGGGTCCGGCGCCCGTCCGGCATCGCATGCGCGTTACCCCTCGCCGGCGGCGGGTGCCCGCCCACGATCCACGCTGCGCGTTACTTCGGTTTCTTCGGCTCTGCGACGCCCATCAGCTGCAGCCACAGTTCCCGCGGCGATACGATCGGGAGCTTCCCGACTCGCCGAAGGTCGAGCAACTCCTTGTCACCGGTGACAAACACGTCGGCTCCCCCGCCGATGGCGCAGGCGAGAATCGGGATGTCGGTCGCGTCCCGGATCTGAACGGCGGGATTCTCGCGGGCTTCAACCATCCTGCCCTCCGCGTCCAACAGGGCAAGAAACCCCCTGGCCACGGGATCGGGCAGGTCGAGCATGTCCGCGAGGACACGCTCGAGCTCAGCCAGGACCGGCTGGCACGTCAGCAATTCGTGGTCGTGAACGATGTTTTCCAGAAGCTCGCTGCAGAGGCCGCGCGTAGCGATGGCTGCCGCGAGGACGTTCGTATCGAGAAATACCTTCACGAAACGTCGCGAAAGACGTCCTCATCCGTCAGGTACCCGGCCGCCGCCGCGTAGGGCATGGCTTGCCGGCGCAGCGCCCGGAACCGCTGGATCGATAACTGCCGGCGCAACGCTTCGCGCGCGACCTCGCTCTTGGTGCGGCCGCTCTGCTTGGCGAGGCGCGCCAGCTCGCGATCGAGCTTGTCGTCGAGACGTATCGTGAGAGTGCCCATAAATGCCTCGGCAATGGTGGCTGTAAGACACTGTAACACAAAGAGGAGGGCATCCCAAAGGCGGAAGGCAGAAGGATGACCTGGGTGTACTGACAGCGCGCCGTTACGGCGCGGTCACAGTCGGCTGTACCCCGAGCTTGCGGGCCTGCTTGACGAGCGCTTCGTCAAACGTCGCGAACCGCTCCGCCTTCCCGCTCAGCACGAGATGAAGCGCATCGGCAAGGTCCATGCCCTGGGCGGCCCAGCGCAGCGCCTGGAACACGAGATCGGCGTACTGCGCGCGCACGTTGCGCAACGACAGCAGGTCGCGCAGCCGGCCCATGATCACGGCGCGCGGCGCATCGGACTTGCGCAGCACCCAGGCGAGCTCCAGCACGACCGTCACCGGTATCCAGTACTCGGCCTTCGTGTCCGCGAGCAGGCGGCGCGCAGCGCGTGTCTGTGTCGGCTCGTCGTCGAGCAGGTAGCGCGCGAGAATGTTGGTGTCGAGCGCGATCAACGGCGCCCCCGCCGCGCGCGGCGGGCGTAGGCGCGGACCCGCTCGTCGTCCTCGCGCGCCGCGAGCGCGATCGCTTCGTCGTCGGTCAGTCCCGCGTAGCGCCCCGCCTTTCCCCGCGGCGCGAGCGAGCCGGCAAGCCGCGCCACGTGCGCAGCATGGTCCGCGGCCCGGATCGTGACCTTGAAGCCCTCGCCGGGCAGCAGCTCCACGTTGAGCTCGGTGCCGCTGCGGATGTCGAGCGCCTCGCGGATCGCCTTCGGGATGACGATCTGTCCCTTGCTCGATGCCCGGATGGTGTCCATGCGAAACCTAAGGTAAGGCGCGAAAGTAAGACGATACGCCGGGGCGCCAACCAAGGCAAGGAATGAGGGGTGCGTCACCCCCACCCTGGCCCGCCCGTCCCAATCCGCTGCATCGGGTCGGGCGCTCGAGGCATGCTCGCTCCCACCACCCCGGCGCTTCGCGCTACCCCTCCTCAGGCAGGAGGGGAGAAGGATCAAGGATCACCCCCACCCTAGCCCTCTCCCATCAAGGGGGAGGGAAATGATTAGGCGGGCTTGTAGACCACGGGGGCGAGTGTTTTCTGGTCGATCATGACATCGACGATGGCGGGCTTGCCGCTCGCGAACGCGCGCTGGAGCGCACCTTCCAGCTCGCCCGGCTTCGTGACGTGCTCGCCGTGGCCGCCGAAGACCTTTGCGAGCGCCCCGAAATCCGGGTTCTTGTAATCCACCGCGTAGAAGCGCCCGCCGTAGTGCTCGTTCTGGAACGCGCGCTCGTTGCCGAGCCCCTGGTCGTTGAACACGACGCACACCACGGCGATGTTCTCGCGCACCGCGGTCTCGAGCTCGCCGATGTTGCACATGACGCCCATGTCGCCCGCGGCGCACAGCACCGGGCGGTCGGGCCGCGCGAGCTTCGCGCCCAGCGCCATCGGGAGCGCGCCTCCGACCGAGCCCCAGTCGTCGATGCCCATGAAGGTGCCCGGCTCGTAGCTCCTGAAGTAGCTGCGCACGTGCTTGCCGCCGTTGCCGGCATCCACCACCAGCAGGCCCTCGCGCGGGAGCACCTTGCGGATGACATGCGCGACGAACTGCGATTGAATCGGCATCGCCTCGGGGCGCAACGCAGCCTGGAGTTCCGCGTCCCACTCGGTGCGCGCCTTGGCGAAATCCGCCCATGGCTTGCGCGGGCTGCTCTTTCCCGCGCGCTCGGTGAGCCCGGAGATGAAGCTTGCGGCTGAGCCCGTCACGCCGAGGGCAACCGGGAAGACGATGCCGATCTGGCCCGGCGCGGCGCTGTGGTGAATTAGCTTCGCCGACTGATTGAAGATCCCGTAGCGGTGCATCGTCGAGAAGTAATCGATGTGGGCGCCGATCGCGATGATGAGGTCGGCTTGCGGCACGACGCGGTTCGCGCTGATGGCGCCGTTGCGGCCGAGGGGTCCCAGCGCAAGCGGGTGGGTGGACGGGAATGCGTCGGGCGCATATTGGAGCGCCGCGACCGGGATGCCGGTGCGCTCGGCGAGCTTCGCCATGGCGCCGGAGGCCGCCTCGTTCAGCACGCCGCGCCCGACGACGAAGACGGGGCGCGCGGCGCGGGCGACGAGATCCATCGCCTTATCGAGCTGCGCGGAATCGCACGCCGGGGGCACCGTGTTGCGGTAGGCGGCCGGCGCGATCGGCTCGGGCGCGGTGTGCTCGAGCAGAATCTCGCTGGAAGCCTCGATATGCGCCGGCCCCTGCGGCTCTGTTAGCGCGACGCGAAAGGCCTTGCGCACCGATTCCTGCACCTTGCCTACGTTGGGAATGCTGTACGCCCACTTGGTGAGCGGGCGCATGAAGGGCACCTGGTCCATGTCCTGGCTGGCGTCGCGCTCGCGCATCGCGCTCTCCTGCACGCCGCACACGCTGATCACCGGGACGAAGCCGCGGTAGGCGCCGCCGATCGCGGTGGCGAGGTTGGTGACGCCGGGCCCCTCCGTCACCGTGACCACGGCCGGGCGCCCCGACGCGCGCGCAAAGCCATAGGCCATGAACGCCGCGCCCTGCTCGTGGCGCGTCAGGATGAAGCGGATCTGGGGCGTGTCGCGCAGGGCGTCGATCACCGCGAGGTTCTGCGTGCCGGGGATGCCGAAGACGTGGTCGATGCCCTCGCGTTGAAGCGCGTCCACCAGCGCGCGGGCGCCGGTCATCGTCGCGGGGTGATCCGCACGCGCTTCGGCAAACGACCGCGCGCGGCTTTCCCTGCTCTGTTCCTTGAGATCCATGGCGTTTCCTTCCTGGGATGCGTTCGTTCGCAAAGTATCGCGCCGTACAGTGAGTAATGCCATAGCAGGCGCCGCGGGTCGCGAACCTCGGCTTGACCGTTCCCGCGGCCCGGTGCTACGTTTCCAGCGCCCCCGAATGTCTTCTCGTTCTCACGTGGTGGACTCCTCAAATCCCGCTGCCCCGACCATTCCCGGTCCGATCGCGGATACGCGCCGCCCGCGCGTCAAGTTCCCCGCCGGAGCGTGCGATTGCCACGCGCACGTATTCGGGCCGCAGAAGCAGTATCCGTTTCAGCCCGGCGGCGGTTATGTGCCGCCGGAAGCCAATGTCGACGACTACGTGCGGATGCTGCGCGCCATCGGCTGCGAGCGCGCGGTCATCGTGCACCCCAGCGTCTACGGCACCGACAACCGCTGCACGCTCGATGCCCTGCGCTCCGGCAAATTCCAGTTCCGCGGCGTGGCGGTGATCGACGAGCCGAAGACCACGGATTCCCAGCTCGAGGACATGCACCGGGCGGGGGTGCGCGGGGTGCGGATCAATCTCAAGTCCAAGGGCGCGGTGGTGGGGATCGATGCCGCGCCGCGGCTGGCCGAGCGCATCAAGGCGCGCGGCTGGCACATCCAGTTCTTCCTCGATACCAACACCATGCCCGATATCGACCAGAAGATGGTGAAGCTCCCCGTCGATATCGTCATCGACCACTTCGGCCACATCGAGACCGCGCATGGCATGCAGGCGCCGGGCTTCCAGACGCTCCTGCGCCTCACGCGCCACGAGCGCTGCTGGTTCAAGCTGATCGGGCCCTACCGGATCTCGAAGCAGGCCCCGAAATTCGCCGACGTCGCGCCGTTCGCGCGCGCGCTGGCGGATGCGGCGCCCGACCGCTGCGTGTGGGGGACCGACTGGCCGCATCCAAACGTGACGTTCATGCCCAATGACGGGGACCTCGCGGACATGCTGGCCGAATGGATTCCGGATGAGGCCCGGCGCAACCGGATCCTCGCCGCCAACCCGGCGCGGCTGTACGACTTCCGGTGACGACCGCGATCGAACGCGCGACGATTGCCGGAAAAGCCGGCATTGGCGATTCGGTCCGGCGCGTGGAAGACCTGCGCCTCATTACGGGCCGGGGCAGCTTCAGCGACGACACGCGGCTCGAGGCCGAGGTGCACGCGGTGTTCGTGCGCTCGCCGCACGCGCATGCGCGCATCCGCGCGATCGACACGCGCGCGGCACTCGCGGTGCCGGGCGTGATCGCGGTACTGACGGGGAAGGATCTCCTCGCCGACGGCCTGAAGCCGATCCCGCACAAGCCCCTCGTCCTGCATCCCGCCGAGCCCAACCTCGCCAACCGCGACGGCTCCCCGATCTTCAACGGCCCCCACTATCCGCTCGCGCACGACCGGGTGCGCCACGTCGGCGAGGCGGTGGCGGTGGTCATTGCGGCGACGGTCGATGCCGCGAAGGACGGCGCTGAGAGTATCGAAGTGGATTACCAGATCCTGCCCGCGGTGACTGCAACGCTGGCGGCGGCCGCGCTCGATGCGCCGCGCCTGTGGGAGAAGGTCTCCTCGAACGTGTGCCTGGACGCAGAGCTGGGATCGCGGGGGGCGACCGCGGCGGCGTTTGCCCGCGCGGCGCATGTCGTGAAGCTCGACACCTGGGTGCAGCGCGTGACCGGCGTTCCGATGGAGCCGCGCGCCGCGGTCGGCGAGTACGACGCGGCGACGCAACGCTACACGCTGCACGCCGGCAACGGCGGTGCGGTGCGCCTGAAGCATGACCTCGCGCTGGTGCTCGGCATCCCGCCGGAGCGCGTGCGGGTCGTGATCGGGGACGTCGGCGGCAACTTCGGCACGCGCGGCATGATCTATCCCGAATTCGCCGTGGTGGCGTGGGCGGCGCGCCGCGTCGGGCGCCCGGTCCGATGGACTTGCGAGAGAAACGAAGCCTTCGTCAGCGACTACCAGGGCCGCGACCTCGCCGTGACCGCGGAGCTCGCGCTCGACGCGGGCGGTAAATTTCTTGCGATGCGCGGCTCGAACGTGAGCAACGTCGGCTCGCATCCGACCAACTTCGGGCCCTTGAAGAAGGGCGTCGAGATCATGTCGAGCATCTACCGCATGCCGGCGGCGCATTTCCGCGCCCGCGCCGTCATGAGCAACACCCTCCCCACCCGCCCCTACCGCAGCGCCGGGCGCCCGGAGGTCATGTTCGTGACGGAGCGGTTGATCGACCTTGCCGCGCGTGAGTTTGGCTTCGACCGCGTGGAACTCCGGCGCCGCAACCTGCTCACCGCAGCAGAGCTGCCGTACTCCAACCCCTTCGGCCTGGTCTACGACAACGGCGACTACCCCGACGCCATGGAGAAGGCGCTCAAGCTCGGCGACTGGGCGGGCTTCCCGGCGCGCCGCGCCGAGGCGCGCGCCCGCGGCCGCCGCCGCGGCATCGGCATCGCCAACTACGTCGACACCGCGACCGGGGTCCCGCGCGAGCGCGCCGACGTCACGGTGCATCCCGACGGCCGCGTCGACGTCGTGATCGGGATCGTCTCCAACGGCCAGAGCCATGAGACCACCTTCGCCCAGCTCGTGACGGAGTGGCTGGGCGTGCCGCTCGACCGCGTGCGCATCATTGCCGGGGACACGGACATCGTGAAGGTCGGCGGCGGCGCGCATTCCGGGCGCGGCATGCGCATGGGCAGCGTCGTCATCTGGAATGCCGTGCAGGAGATCCTGCGGAAGGGAACGCGCATCGCGGCGCGCCTGCTGGAGGCCGACCCCAGCGTCATCCGGTTCGAGAACGGGCGCTTCCGGGTGGAGGCGACGGAGCGCTCGACGGGCCTCGCCGAGGTCGCGGCCGCCGCCGCGCAAGCGGGCGACCTGCCCGCCGACCTGCGCGGCCCGCTCTGTGCGTTCTCCGACGTCACCTTCAACGACGCGAGCTTTCCGTACGGCTGCCACGTCTGCGAGGTCGAGGTCGATCCCGAGCTGGGGACGGTGGAGGTCGTGCGCTATTCCGCGGTGGACGACGTGGGCCGCGCGGTGAACCCGATGGTGGTCCACGGCCAGATCCACGGCGGCATCGCGCAGGGCGTCGGGCAGGCGCTGCTCGAGCAGTTCGTCTACGACCGCGCCAGCGGGCAGCCGCTCACCGGCTCGTTCATGGATTACTCGATGCCGCGCGCGGACAATTTCCCCTTCTTCGCGGCGGAGATCAGCGAGGTGCCCTGCACGACGCATCCGCTCGGCATGCGCCCGGCCGGCGAAGGCGGCACGACGCCCGCGTTGGGCGTCGTCATCAACGCCGTCGTCGACGCGCTCGCCGAATTCGGCGTGAAGCACCTCGAGATGCCGGCAACGCCGGAGCGCGTCTGGCGCGCCATCCACGAAAGCAAGGAAAAACCATGAGCGCATTCCGCATCGCTACGAAGTTCCTGCCTCTGCTCGCCGCGCTTGCGCTCGTTCCGGCGCTTGCGGCCGCGCAGGCCTTTCCCGCAAAGCCGATCCGGCTGATCGTGCCGTTTCCGCCGGGCGGCGGAACGGACATCTCCGCGCGCATCCTCGCAAGAGCGCTGGCGGAGGGGCCGGGATGGCAGCTCGTGGTGGATAACCGGCCGGGCGCAACCGGCCGCATCGGCACCGAGCTCGCCGCGAAGGCGCCGCCCGATGGCTACACGCTGCTCGCCGGCACCGCCGGGCCGAACGCGATACTGCCCGCGGCCAACCCGAAGCTGCCCTATGACGCGCTGAAGGACTTCGCGCCGATCACCCTGGTGGACTCGGCGGCCTACGTGCTGGTCGTGCACCCGTCGCTGCCGGTGAAGACCGTCCGCGACCTGATCACGCTCGCCCGCGGCAAGCCCGGCGCGATCACCTTCGCCTCGGCCGGCAATCTTTCCGTCGGCCACATGGCGGGCGAGTTGTTCAAGCATCAAGCGAAAGTCGACATGACGCACGTCGCCTACAAGGGCGGCGGCCCCGCCGTCATCGCGACCGTGAGCGGCGAGACCTCGCTCTATTTTGGCGGCCCGAGCATCGTCGAGCAGGCAAGAGCAGGCAGGCTGAGGGCGGTCGCCGTCACCGGCAGCAGGCGCTCGAAGGTCTTTCCCGAGCTGCCGACCGTCGCCGAGAGCCTGCCGGGCTACGCGATCGCCCAGTGGGTCGGGATCCTCGCGCCGGCGGGCACGCCGCGGGACATCGTAGCGCTCGTGCACGGCACGATGGCGAAAGTCTTGCGCAGCGACAAGGTGACCGAGCAGCTCGAGAAAGCCGGCACGGAGCGCGTCGCCAGCTCGCCCGAAGAATTCTCCGCGCACATCAAGGCGGAAATCGCGAAATGGCGAACGGTGCTCAGGAGCTCGGGCCTGGCGCGCGAATAGCGGCGCGGCACGCCACTGGCCTTCAAGCCGGGGCGATCAGCGCCGGTCGACCCTGATCCCCGCCTTGCGGATCACCTCGCCCCACTTCTCGTAGTCGGCGCGCAGGATGGCGCTGAACTGATCGGGCGTGTTGCCGACCGGCTCGCCGCCGTCGCCGGTGATGCGCTCGCGGATCCTTGCATCCCGCACGGCGTGCACGACCGCTGCATTGAGCCGCGCGATGATCTCGCGCGGGGTTTTCGCGGGTGCGAGCACGCCATACCACTGCAGGACCGCGTAACCCGGCACGCCCGCTTCGGCAATGGTCGGAATGTCGGGTGCGACCGACGCGCGCCGGGGGCCCGTCACGCCGAGGGCGCGTAACCTCCCGGTTCGCACATGGGGCAGCGCGCTGATGACGTTCGCCATCATCAGCGGCACCTGTCCCGCCACCACGTCGATCAGCGCCATCCCCTGCCCCTTGTACGGCACGTGCAGCATCCTGGTGCCGGTCATGTAGAGAAAGAGCTCGATCGCCAGGTGCTGGCTCGAGCCGGCGCCGCCCGCGGCGAAGTCGAGCTCCCCGGGGCGCGCCTTGGCGAGCGCGACCAGCTCCTTCACCGTGCGCGCGGGGAGCGAGGGGTGCGCGACTACGATATTGGGCGCGACCAGCACCTGCGAGACCGGCGCGAGATCCTTCAAGGCGTCGTAGGGAACGTTCTTCAGGATGTGCGGATTGATGGCGAGCGAGCTCACGCCCATCAGCATCGTGTAGCCGTCGGGGGCGGAGCGCACAACGTGATTCACGCCGATCGTCGTCGTCGCGCCCGGCCGGTTCTCGACCACCACCTGCTGCCCGAACTGCTCCGACATCTTGGGCGCGATCAGCCGCGCCGAGATATCGGTGCCGCCCCCGGGCGTCGAGCCCACCACCAGGCGCACCGGCTTGACCGGGAAGTCCGCCGCGCTCGCGAAAAAAGGTATGGCAACGAGGCACGCCGACAACGCTATACGCGCAAGTCCGTGTGGCATGGGCAGGCCCTCCCCTCTTGATCTGCAGCCTGGAAACTATAGCACCCGGTCGCGGCGGCGATTCCGCGCTATGATTTGATCGAGGAGGAAACCCCATGAGAACGGGAATTGGTGCGCAACCGAATCCGCTCGCACGCTATGCGCTCACTGCCTGCCTGCTCGCGGCGTCGGCCGCCGCGCCGGCGCAGGACTACCCCACCCGGCCGATACACCTGATCGTGCCCACCGCCGCGGGCGGCGGCACCGACATCTCGGCGCGCATGATCGCGCCCAAGCTCTCCGAGATTCTCGGCCACCAGGTCGTCGTCGAGAATCGCGCCGGCGGCAACACTGCTGTCGGCAACGAGTACGTCGCCAAGTCGCCGGCCGACGGCTACACCCTGCTGATGGGCATCAGCTCCATTACCATCAACCCCCACACCCAGTCGAAGGTGCCCTACGACCCGATCCGGGATTTTGCGCCGATCTCGCAGGTCGTGACGGTGCCCCTGATCCTCGGCTCGCATCCCTCGCTGCCGGTGCACTCGCTGAAGGAGCTCATGGCGTTTCTGCGGGTGCGGCCCGGCCAGTTGAACTACGGCACCGGCTCGGTCGGGAGCAACCCGCATCTCGCGATGGAGCTCTTTCTGAGCATGACGGGCCTGAAGGTGGTCCATGTCCCGTACCGGGGACAGGGCCCGGCCCTGAGAGACCTGATCGCGGGCCAGGTCGAGCTCATGATGGCCAACCTCCTGGCCATATTGCCGTTTCACCGGAACAAGAGAGTGCGTTCCTACGGCGTGAGCAGCGCGAAGCGCTCGCCGGTCACGCCGGACGTGCCGACCATCGCCGAGGCCGGTGTGCCGGGCTACGAGGTCGTGCAGTGGTTCGGGATCCTCGCGCCGGCGGGCACGCCGCGCGAGATCATCGCCAAGCTGCATGCGGCGACGGTGCGCACGCTGGAGGATTCCAAGGTCAAGAACGGCTTTCTCGCGAGCGGCGCCGAAACCGTCGGCAACACCCCGGAGGAGCTCGCGGCGATCATCCGCTCCGATCTCGCGAAGTGGGGCAAGCTCGTCAAGGCGGCGGGGATCAAGCCCGACACGCGCTGACGCTAGTCGGCGTGGCGCTCGTCGATCGCGGCCGACTGCTCGGGGAGATAGTGGTGGTCGCAGAACGGGCAAATCAGCTTGCGCTTGGCGTGGCGCAGCTCCCACGCGACCACGAAGGCCTTCAGGCACTTCGGGCAGGTCGACCACCAGAGCCTCATCCCGCCGCTCATCGCGCACGCCCCTTCGCCGCGCCCGCGTTCGCCGGGTCGAGCCACTCGTCGAGCTTCATGCGGTCCATCGCCGACTGCGGCACTTTCAGCTTCGTCGGGAACGCGATGTGCGTCGGTCGCGTCGCGTCGATGATGACCCGCGCGGCGCCCAGCGCCCGCGGGTCGCTGGTCGGGCGCATGTTCTCGATGACGGAGATGTCGCGCCGCGGCTCGACCTGGAAGTTGACCGCCCACAGCACTTCTTCCTCGTTGAACACGTCGATAGTGTCGTCGACCACCACGACGGCGTTCAGGTTCGGCACGTGCGCCAGTGCCTGCAGGCCCGCGGTCTTCGCCTGCCCCTCCTCGGTCTTCTTGATCGAGATGTAGGCCGTGAACCGCGCACAGCCGGAATACGGCATGTGCACCGCGGTCACGATCCCCATCTTGTGCTTCAACTGGTTGAAGATCGTGCCCTCGCGCGGGATGCTGCCGAGGAGCATGTGCTCGCGGTGCCCGGAGAAAACGTCCTGGAACAGCGCGCCGTTGCGGTAGGTGACCGCCTTCGGCACCATCACCGGCCCCAGCTGCTGCGCCTGGTACTGCGTGCTGATATCGCCGAACGGATTCACCACCGTGCGCTCGCCGGGAACGACCTCGCCTTCGATCACGATCTCGGCGTCGGCCGGCACCAGGAAATCCTTGCCCCACGTCACCGACGGCGTCAGCCGGACCGGTTCCTGCAGGAAGCCGCCGCATGTCGCGTACTCGTTGTCGCCCCACGGCGTGTTGTTCAGCGTGCCGAGCCAGAACGCCGGGTGATGGCCGAGCACGTAGGCCACGCGGCACGGCTGCTTGAGGGCTTCCCATTCCCGCAGAATGCGGCTCATGTGCAGCGTGTGCACCGTGAGGCCGGCGCGCTGCGGGGCTTCCGGGAACGCCTTGACGAAGGTGATGTTATAGAAATCCTCCCGCGGCGGCTTTGCGATCAGCCCCATCAGCATCACGCCCCCGAGATCCATCTCGAAATGGCGCACCACCGGGAACATCCACAGGTCGGCCTTCTTGCCGGTCAGCACGTTCTGCTGCACAGGCGCGGCGCGGCCGGGGATGACCAGCGGCTTCTGCTTGCGGTCGATGCGCTCGCATAGCAGCGTGCCGAGCCGCACGCCCGCCTCGCTGCGCGGCAGGCCCACCATCTCGGCGCAGCGCTCGCGCGTGCCCCACAGGTTGGTGACAATCGGGAACTTCGACGGCTTGCCGCGCATGTCGAGCGGGTTGTTGAACTGCACCGTGGGATACTCGCGGCGCTGGTTGAGCACGCCCAGCAGCCCGGTCACGTCGAAATTCATCGGGTTGACGGTGCGGCTCACCGTCTGGAATTCCGCGGGATTGTCGCGAATGAGGTCGAGATAGGAGCCGAGGCTCTTCGGCGCGCGCGCGCGGCCCGGCCCTCTACGGCTTGATTGCGGCGTGCTTTCTGTCCCTTTGCGGGCGTCGCGTTGCACGACTGTCGGCTCGATGATGGATGGCCGTGAGACTTTACGAGCGCGGGTCCACACTGTCAACGCGCGCGCTTGACCGGCCACTTCCCGCAGTGTAACTTGCCTCGGGTCCGTCAGTCGGAATCGGCGCGCGCAGCGCCGCGTTTTCCCGCATCCCCAACGATCGATCCATCGGCCGTGAGCGCAATGATCAACGGCATCGATGTGCACGCCCACGGCGTGCCCAGGCAGTTCCTGGAAGAAGTGAAGCGCACGCGCCTGGGCGGCGTGGAAGTCGCTGCCGCGGACGGCGGCGGCTATATCGTCACGTTCCCCGGATGCAAGCCGCTGCGCCCGGCGGCAGGCATCATGCTCGACTTCACGCAGCGCCTCGGCTGGCTCGACGGGCAGGGCATGCAGCAGCAGTTGATCGGCCCGTGGCTCGACGTGCACGGCCAGGAGCTGCCGCCGGCGGACGGGCAGGTATGGGTGCGGCAGCTCAACGACGCCCTGATGGAGTCGATCGCGGGTTCCGGCCGCCGGCTGCTCGCCCACGCCACGCTGCACCTGGCGGATCCGCAAGCCGCCGCGCGCGAGCTCGAGCGCTGCGCGACGAAGCTCGGCATGACGGGCTGCATGATCCCGACGGATCTTCCGGGC
>DASWIC010000043.1:0-5489 GCA_036397875.1 Burkholderiales bacterium | reverse complement strand
GTTCTAGACAGCGAAGTGATCAACCAGGAGAAGGAGACGGTATGAACGCGCTATGTGAAGCAGTGAAAACCTACGGCCCACTCGGCGGGCGCATCCTGCTGGCGCTGATCTTCGTGATCTCCGGCTTCAGCAAGCTCACCGGTTTCGACGGCACGGTCGGCTACATCGCCAGCAAGGGCATGCCGCTGCCGCAGCTGGCCGCGGTCGGGGCGATCGCCGTCGAGCTGATTGGCGGCATCTTGCTCATCATTGGCTGGCAGACGCGGTGGGCAGCAACTGCGCTCTTCCTGTTCCTGATTCCGACGACCCTGATCTTCCACAATTTCTGGGCGGCGGATGCCGCGCAGGTTCAGAGCCAGACTATCCACTTTATGAAGAACCTCTGCATCGTGGGCGGCATGCTCTATGTCATGGCTTTTGGCGCCGGGCCGCTCAGCATGGACAACCGCCGGAGCTGAGCCGCCGGCAACCCGGTGGTGGGCGGCTCCGTCCAGAGCGCGTTGAGTGAGGCGTTCACGCTGAGTGAGTCCCGGTATGAGAGAGACCGAGTCCATTCCGCTTCCTGAGGCGTGACGTCAAGCCGCGGTCGCCGGCGCGGGAGAACCGGCTTGACACCGCCGTAACAGGCGGCGCGAATCGTCCGAGTATCCTGCGCACTGGCGGCGATAAACGGCCAAGTTCTCGTCGCATCCACGAAACGCCGCCCACAGAGAGGTCGTGCCATGAACGAAGAGCAATTCCTCATCCAGGCAACGGTATTCCTCGCGGCAGCGGTCATCGGCGTGCCGTTGTTGAAGCGCCTCGGCTTGAGCTCGGTGCTCGGTTACATCGTGGCCGGTGCGGCGATCGGCCCGTGGGGGCTCAAGCTCGCCGGCGAGGTCGAGAGCGTACGCGACTACGCGGAGATCGGCATCGTGATGCTGCTGTTCCTCATCGGGCTCGAGCTGCTGCCATCGCGGCTGTGGGAGCTGCGCCGCTCCGTGTTCGGGCTGGGCGCCGCGCAGGTGGCCGTGACCGGCGCCGTATTCGGTTTGGGGGCGTGGGCGCTGGGCGTCACGCCGGGCGCGGCCGCCATCGTCGGGTTCGGGTTGGCGCTGTCTTCTACGGCCATCGGCCTGCAGATCCTGATCGAGCGCAAGCAGCTGGCGACGCCGCAGGGGAGAGCGGGCTTCGCAGTGCTGTTGTTCCAGGACCTGGCCGTGATCCCGCTGCTCGCGGTGCTGCCGGTCCTGGCGGGGCGGGAAGCCGGAGCCGTGCATTCCGCCGGAGGCTTCTCTCCGCTGCTGACGCTGCTGCTGTTCGTCGCGGTCGTGGCGGCTGGGCGCTACCTGCTGCGGCCGTATTTCCGCACGCTCGCGGAAGCGGGCAGCCAGGAAGTGTTCACCGCGGGGGCGCTGCTCGTCGTGCTGGCGGTTGGCGTCTTCATGCACAAGCTCGGCATCTCGATGGCGCTCGGCGCTTTCGTCGCCGGCATGCTGCTGGCCGACTCGGAATACCGCCACCAGATCGAGGCCGACATCGAGCCGTTCAAGGGCCTGCTGCTGGGCCTGTTCTTCATGGCGGTCGGCATGTCGGTGAATTTCGGCCTGATCGGGGAGGAGCCGCTCAAGATCGCAACCCTTGTCGTTGCGCTCGTCGCCGTCAAGGCAGCCATCGTATTCGCGCTCGCGCGCACCTTCGGCGAGGAAACGCCTTCGGCCTACGCGCTCGCGGTGGTGCTGTCGCAGGGGGGCGAGTTCGCGTTCGTGCTGTTTTCGCTGGCGGCCGGCGAGAGGCTGCTGCCTCCCGCGCTAGCCGACATGCTCGTGGCGGTCGTCACGATCAGCATGCTGACCACCCCGTTCCTGGTGAAACTGCTGCACTGCCTGCCGCAGCGGGAGGCGTCCCGCGCGAAGGAAGGCGCCGCCCCGCCTGGGGAGGACAATCCCGTGATCATCGCCGGCTTCGGCCGCTTCGGCCAGATCGTCGGGCGCATCCTCGCCACGCGCGGCATCCCCTTCACCGCGCTCGATCATGACTCCGAGCAGCTCGATTTCTTCGCTCAATTCGGAGAGAAGGTGTATTTCGGCGACGCGTCCCGCCTCGACCTGCTTCGCGCGGCGAGGGCCGACAAGGCCGCGATCCTCGTGATCGCGATCGACGACATCGAGGCCTCGATGAGATGCGCGGAGATCGCGAAGCAGTCCTTTCCGCACCTCAAGATCTTCGCGCGCGCTCACAACCGGCTGCACGCCTACCGCCTGCTCGATCTCGGCATCGCGCGCGTGTGGCGGGAGACTTTTCATTCGAGCGCCGAGATGGCGGGCCGTGTGCTGACCGAATTGGGGCTTCCGGACTCGACCGCGGAGGAAACGGTGCGCATCTTCACGCTGCACGACGAGCGCCTGCTGCGGCGCGCCGCGGCCCATCATGCGGACATGCCCAAGCTGATCGAAATCGCAAAGGCGGGCCGCGCCGAGCTGCGCTCTCTGTTCGAGCAGGACCGCAGGTAGAATAGCGCGGCCCGGATGTCAACAATCGTCAAGGAGACCGACACCATGCTCGACCGGCCCGCACCGACCAACATTCCCATCCACGAACTGTTGAAGCGCCGCTGGAGCCCGCGCGCGTTCGACCCGAACCGGCCCGTCTCGCGCGAGCAGCTGAAGGTCGTGCTCGAGGCCGGGCGCTGGGCGCCCTCCTGCAACGGCGACGAGCCGTGGCGCTACCTGATCTGGGACAAGGGCCGGGACCCCGAGGGCTGGCAGAAGGCCTTCGAATGCCTCTCGGAGAACAACAAGAAATGGGTCAAGAACGTGCCGCTGCTGATGCTCTCCTGCGCAGGCAGCAAGTTCGAGGCGACGGGGAAGCCCAACCGCTGGACGCAGCACGATACCGGGGCCGCCAGCGTTTCCATGGCGCTGCAGGCGGTCGCGATGGGGCTGATCATTCACCAGATGGGCGGCTGGGATGTTGAGAAGGCGCGCGCGGCGTTTGCGATTCCGGCCGATTACACGCCGATGGCGATGATCGCGGTCGGCTACCAGACGAGTCCGGACATCCTCGACGAGGAAACCAAGGCCAAGGAAATGCGGCCGCGCGCGCGCAAGCCGCTCGCCGAGCGGTTCTACGAAGGCGGGTGGGGCAAGGGCTACGCGGGCTGATGTTCGAGGAATTCGTGCACGCGATTTTCTGGCCGTACTTCCTCGGCGGGCTGGTGGGCCTCATGTCCATCAGCAATCCGCTGTCGAAGATCCCGCTGTTCGTCTCCCTCACCCAGGACATGTCGCAGCGCGATCGCGCGGCAATCGCGCTCAGAGCCTGCTTCTATGGATTCGCCCTGCTGGTCTTTACGCTGTTCTTCGGCGTGTTCATTCTCGAAGCATTCGGCATTTCGTACGGAGCATTGCGCATCGCGGGCGGCCTCACCGTCGCGCTCCTCGGCTATCGCATGCTGTTCGGCCACGGCTACGTCGGGCTCACGGCGAAGGGTGGCCAGGGCAACATCGCGGTGTTCCCGCTGGCGCTGCCGGCCATCTGTGGCCCGGGCGCGATCGCGGTGGTGATCGGCATCTCGACCGAGATTGCCGAGTTGAAGACCGCCGCGCTCAAGGCGGTGGCCTACGGGGCGACCGCGACCAGCATGCTTCTCACCTGCGTCGCGATCTGGCTCACCTTCCGGTCGGCGCGCTTGCTCTCGAGGGCCATGGGGCCGGACGCGATGGAGGCGATCACCCGCATCATGGGCTTCCTCCTGGTGTGCATCGGCGTGCAGTTCGTCGCCTCCGGCGTCCGGACTTTCATTGCGGGGCAATGACGACGTCTTCCCACCGCGGGCATTCGCGCGCTTCGAGCGGACGGTCCCAAGGCTGGTAGTTGGTCGCGTCCACGATCCTGACCGGCAGGATGATCTCCGCCGGGACCCGCTCGCCGCGCAGATGCCGGATCGCGGCCTCGGTGGCGATACTGCTGATGTGCATCGCGTCGAAGTCGACGGTGGCGAGGAGCTTCCCGCTCTTGATCGCGGCGATGGCCTCGGGGATGGCGTTTACGCCCACCAGCGGAACTCGCTTGCCCGCCGCATCCAGCGCTTCGATCGCACCCAACGCCATGACATCGTTCGCGCACAGCATCCCGTTAACGCGCGGAAGCCCGGCGAGGAGCTCCGCCGTCACGCGCCGCGCCGTCTCCTGCTGGTAGTCCGCCGCGCGCGAGGCCGCGACGCGTATGCCCGGAAACTCACGGACCGCGTCACGAAATCCGCGCATCCGCTCCTGGCTCGTCACCGCCGCGGGCACGCCTTCGAGGATCACAAGCTCTCCCTTGCCGCCGATGTGCCGGAAAAGGTACGCCGCGATGTCGCGCGCGAGCTGGTAGTCGTCGGAGCCTACATAGGCCACGAATTGCCCCTCCGCGAGCCGGTTGAGGTAGTTCACCGCGGGAATGCCGGCGGCGTTGATCTTGCGCACCGAGTCGCGCATTGCCGTGGCATGCACCGGAACGAACACCGCAGCAGCGGGCCGCGCGGCAATGGCGCGCTCGACGAGTGTTTTCTGCTCGGCGACATCGTCGGGCTTCTCCGGCACGTAATGCGCAATGCGCGCGCCCATCCTTGCGGCGACGCGCTCGGCGCCCAGCCGGGCAGCAGCGTACGCGGGATTGGTGCGGTTCTTGGTGAATACCGCGATTAGCGGGGCGCGGGACTGCAATCGGGACTCCCCTCTCCCCCGGTGGGGGAGAGGGATGGGGTGAGGGGGCTGCCTTCAGCGCAGGTTTGCTTCGGCGGTGGTGCCGAGGGGAACTGCGTCGGCCACGCGCTCATTCAGGAAGTTGAATTCGAGCTTGGTGCCGACCGGGTCGTAGAGGAAGACCTGGTAGCCTGCGTTCTCGATGTTCTGCTCCTCGAACTCAATGTTGAGCTGTTTCAGCCGCTTTCGGAAATCCACCGCGCCGGAGGCCTTGAACGCAATGTGGTCCACGCTGCCGCTGTGCTTGTCCTTGACAATGGATTTCTCGGGGAAGCGCGCGCTGACGTGAATGATCGGATCGTCGCCGTCGTAGAGCCAGAGCCCGCCGAAATTGAAGTCAGGGCGGTAGCCGGGCTTGAGGCCCAGCACGTCGCCGTAGAACTTCTCGATCTTGGGCGTGTCGCTTTTCGAGCAGCGGATGTTCAAATGCAGGAAACCCTTGAATTTCACGGGATCTCTCCTTGCGCGGATTCGTCCGTAGCGTGAAATCCTAGCACAAATCACCGGAGTTTATCTTCGTGGCCGGGCGTCGCCCTGCGCGAGCGGGGCGGGACCGAAGCCCGTCACAACCTTGTGACGCTGCCTGGATACGGCGTCGCCCTGCGCGATCGGGGTGGGACCGAAGCCTTCCCAGGCGCCGCTGATGACTGCGGTGCCAGCGGTCCGGGACTGCTGCACGCTATTTATGGGATAATCTCTTCACAGGCGATTATCCTTAATATAGTGTGCAAGCATGAAAAGAGGGCTTGGCGCGACCGAACG
>DASWIC010000042.1:0-10265 GCA_036397875.1 Burkholderiales bacterium | reverse complement strand
GTCATGACGGCAGGGCCGCCTTTTGCAATCGCGTTCGCAAACGCGCGCGTCGGACGCCGATAAGTCGCGGCGGCCCGCGCCTTGAGGATGGCGATATCCATGCTGGCGGTCTGCGTGTTGTCGATACGCTCGAAATAGACCAGGTGACCGCCGGTGTCCACGACCGCGACAGCGACGTTCCACTTGTTGCTCGCGCATTCGGCGATCACACCTGCGGCGATCTTCTTCGCCTGTGCGGTGGTGACCGGCGTGCCGTAATCCGGCCGTTGCTGCGCCGACACGGGTGCCGCAAGCAATGCGAGCAAGGCGACGCCCAGGACTTGGGGCAATACTCTCGGTACGGTCATGAAACGCTCCTTTGGGTGGTTGGTTTGTGGTTGGTGGCGCGGCGGGTAGGATACCCGGCCGTCCACATTAACACTACATATGCTCCAGATATTCCAGCATGCGCCGGCGCGTCTTGGCGTCGGGGAGCCTCCCGACGCCTGCCTGCAGGTTGTCCTTGAGATGGGCGACCCGGCGCGTGCCCGGTATGGCGCAGGTGACGGCGGGGTGCGCGAGGATGTACTTGAGGAAGAACTGCGCCCAGCTCGCGCAGTCGAATTCGGCGGCCCAGTCCGGCAGCGCCCGGCCCCTGACCCTGGGAAAGAGCGCGCCCATGGAGAACGGGCGGTTGACGATCACCGCGGTTCCGGCCTCGGCGCAGACCGGCAACAGCCGCGCCTCCGCCGCGCGCTCCGCCATCGAGTAGTTGAACTGCACGAAGTCCCACTCGCGCGTCTTCACCAGCCGCTCGAGGTCGCCGTAGGCGCCCGAATGGTAGTGCGTGATGCCGATATAGCGGATGCGGCGGGCGTCCTTCCATTCCCGCAGCGTCTTGGCGTGGATGGCGACATCCTGGAGATTGTGGACCTGCATGAGGTCCATGCGCTGCGCGCGCATCAAGCGGAACGAGTTTTCCATCTGCCGGATGCCGGCGTCGCGCCCGCGCGTCCAGACCTTGGTGGCGAAGAACAGCTTGTCGCGCAGCCGGAGGTCCGCGGAGAGGTCGCCCACCACGCGCTCCGCCTCGCCGTACATGGGCGAGGAGTCCACCACCGAGCCACCCCCTTCGACCAGCAACCGCAGCACCTCCTTCAGCTCGGCGCGCTCGGGTGCCTGCGCGCCGACGTCGAAGGTCTGCCACGTGCCGACTCCGACCGCGGGCAGCATTTCGCCCGAGCGCGGGATGGGGCGTTTCAGGAGCGCGGAGGACTGCGCGCGGGCTTTTTTCTTGCTCATGGCGGCGAGGAGGCCACAGCCCGCGACGAGCCGCAGCATCCTGCGCCGTCCGGGGTTCTCGACTTGGAAATCAGCTTGTAGCATGAACGCGCGCCACCATCCACCAGCCACCAGCCACGATCCACGAATTTCGAAGCAATAGAGTAGACTATCACGCGACGCTTTCTGCTCTGCTGATACCTTCGAAATGCTCAAGTCCGACGGCCTCGTCGTTTTCTCCAAGCACGCCTGTCCGACCTGCGCTTTGATCGAGCCGGTGATGCAGCGCGTTGCGAATACCGTTCCCGCGTTCCAGGTCGTCTCGCAGGACGACCCCAAGTTTCCATCCGGAGTGCCCAACCTGGTCGACGACAGGGAGCTCGACTACTCGTGGCGCAACAATATCGAGGCGACGCCTACCCTGATCCGCTACCAGGGCGGACGCGAAGCGGAGCGCGTCGTCGGCTGGGACCGCGACGGCTGGCGCAAGCTGACGGGCATACGCGACCTCGGGGAGGGGTTGCCGGCGTTCCGCCCGGGGTGAGGCTCGCTGTCACTTTCGCCCGGGGTGGCGGAGCGGCTGGAAGCGAAGCACAAAGGCGGCACGCTGGTCTCGCGCAAGATCGAGTACGGCGAGGCGAGCGACCCGGTGGAAGTCTGTTTCGAGCGCGGCTGGAGCGACGGGCTGCCGGTCACGCCGCCGACCGACGAGCGCGTGCTCGCCATGCTGAAGGGGACGCGGCGGCGCGCCGACGAAGTCATCGGAAAGATTCCCCCGTACCTCGGCACCTGCACGGTCGAGAAGGCCGCGATCAACGCCGTGCTCGCCGGCTGCAAGCCGGAGTACATGCCGGTGCTGCTCGCCGCGCTGGAGGCGGCGCTGGAGCCGGTGTTTACGCTGCACGGCGTGCTCGCGACCACCTATTTTTCGAGCCCCATCATCATCGTCAACGGCCCCATCGCCCGCGCAATCGGCATGAACAGCGGCATCAATGCGCTGGGCCAGGGCAACCGCGCGAACGCGACGATCGGGCGGGCGCTGAACCTCATCGTGCAGAACGTGGGCGGAGGCCGGCCGGGCGAGGCGGACCGCTCGACTCTGGGCGCGCCGAGCAAATTCACGCTGTGTTTCGCCGAGGACGAGTCGGACCCGGAGTGGGAGCCGCTGTCGGTCGCGCGCGGACTGCCGCGCGGCGCATCCGCCGTGACGCTGTTCCAGGGCCACGGCCCGGAAGCGATCGTGGACCAGAAGACGCGCACGGCGGAAGGGCTCACGCGATCGTTCGCGCTGTCGCTCAACAAGATGGGGCACACCAACCTGGTGCAGTCGGCGCGGGCGATCGTGGTGCTCTCGCCCGAGCACTACGCGATCTTCCGCGAGGCCGGCTGGGACCGGAAGAGAATCGAGCGCGCGTTGTACGAAGCGACCATACGCCCGGGCCGGGAGATCGTCGCCGGCGCGGGCGGCGTGGGTGAGGGCGTGCCGGCGAGCCGCGCGGACGAGATGATCCCGAAATTCCACGACGACGGCCTGATGGTGGTGCGCGCGGGCGGGCCGGCGGGACTGTTTTCCGCGATTCTCCCCGGCTGGCTCGCCGGCCGGCATAAACTGGAGCTGCAACCGGTAACCAAGGAGGTCAAGACATGACGAACTGGATGCGGGATCCGACAGCGGAAACCTCGGCTGTGAAGCGGCCGCGGCGCGCGCCGCCGAAGTCGCTCGACGGCAAGACGATCGGGCTCTTCGACATCGGCAAGACGCGCACGCCCGAGTTCCTCGACCAGGTCGAGAAGCGCTTCCACGAGAAAGGGCTCAAGACCAAGCGCTTCGGCAAGCCGACTAACGCCAAGGTCGCCACCCCCGAGAACCTCCAGAAGGTCGCGAGCGAGGTTGACCTCGTCCTCATCGGGTTATCCGACTGAGGGTCCTGCACGTCGTGCAGTCTGCACGACCTCATGAACTTCGACAGCCGGGGCATACCCGGCATCTCGGTCGTCACCACCGGCTTCACCGGCGCGGTGGAGGCGCAGTCGAAAGCGCTCGGGTTCGAGCCGGCGGTCCTCTACGTCCCGCACCCGATCCAGAACCGCACCGTCGAGGAGCTGAAGAGAATCGCGGACGACGCGGTCGAGCCTGCGCTCAAGCTGCTCACCGGATCCAAGTGATGACTGACGAAATCCCCCCGCACTTCGCGCGCCCCCCTTTGACAAAGGGGGATCAAGCAGGACCATATCTCCCCCCTTTGACAAAGGGGGGTAGGGGGGATTTGGTGCACCGCTCGGCAGCAGGCTAGCCGAGCGAATCGAAGTATCCCACCATCCTGCGGCGCATCGCGGCGTCGGGAAGGCGGCCGCGCCCAGCGTACAGGTTGTCCACCACGTACTCAGGCTTGTCCATGCCGGGTATGACCGCATTCACCGCCTCGCTCGCGAGGACGTACTTGAGAAAGAACTGACCCCAAGTCGACGCGTCGAACTCGGCGGCCCACGACGGCACCGGCCTGCCGCGCACGGCGCGAAACAGCCGGGCGCGGGCGAAGGGCAGGTTGGCGAGGACCGCGGTGCCGGTATCGGCCGCCACCGCCAGCAGCCGCTCTTCCACGCTGCGCTCGGCCATCGAATAGTTGACCTGGATGAAATCGAGCTTCTCGGCGCGCAGGATTTCGACCAGCCGGTCGTTCGCCCGCGACTGGCTCTGGGAGTGCGTCACGCCGATATAGCGGAACACGCCGCGCTCCTTCCATTCGCGCAGCAGCGCGAGCTGCGACGCCGTTTCCTCGCGCCCGACAAAGCCGACGTTATGGATCTGCATCAGGTCGATCCTGCCGGTGCGCAGCCGCTTGAGGGACTGCTCCATTTCGGCGGCGGCGCGCTCGCGCCCGGTGACGCGCACCTTCGTCGCGAGAAATACCTTGTCCCGCGCTTTCATGTCGGAGAGCAGGTCGCCGACCACGGGTTCCGCCGCGCCGTACGAGGGCGCGGTGTCGATCAGGCGCGCGCCGCCCGCGAGCAGGGTCTCGATGACCGCACGCCGCTCCGCGATCCGCGGCGCGTCGCCGGCGATGTCGAAAATAATGGCGGTGCCGAGCCCGACCACGGCCAACTGCTCGCTCGTGCGCGGGATGGGCCGCGTGAGCAGCGGTTTCGTGGTCGCCGTCGCGGCGCCTGCGGGCGCGAGCCCAAGGGCGGCGGCGCCGAGACCGGCGGTCATGGCGAGCGCCTCGCGGCGGGTGAAGAGTCTGGAGGCGGGCTTGGTGTCGTCTTTCAAATCAGGTTCCTTTCATGAATTCGCGCGTGCGGCGCTCGTGCACTCGGCCAAGCGCCAGGGCGAGCGCGAGCCAGGCAGCCGTCACCGGTACCGTGACAAGCGAAATCGCGCCGGGTTCCAGTCCGACGCCACGGAGCGCGGCGAACAGCCAGCCGCTCACGGCATCGCCACCGCGGAACACCACAATGTCGATCACGTTCTTCGCTTTGTATTTTTCCTCGCGCTCGAGGACTGTGAACAGCACCTCGCGCGCCGGGTTGGAAATCGCGAAGTTGGCGGCGCGCTGGGCGGCCTGGAAGGCGATCACGACCCACAATGCGGGCGCGAGCCAGAGCGCAAGGAAGCCGAGGCAGAAGACGAAGGGCAGAAAGGCCGCCGCCGGGCCGGCGCCGAAGCGCGTAATCAGCCGCCCCGTCGCCACGAACTGAACCAGCAGGGTCAGGATCGCGATCGCGAGATCGATTGTGGCGAAAATGCGCGTGCGCGCCGCCGGATCGTCGGACGCGGCGGCCACGATGCTCGCCTGCTGGAAATAGAGGAACGTGCCGGCGAGCGAAAGCAGCGCGACCCAGAGCGCGATGCCGGCGAGATAGCGGGAGCGCAGCACCATGGTGATGCCCGCGAGCCAGCCGCCGCCCAGTCCGGCGGTGTCGGGACGGGCAGGCGCGGCAGCCGCGGCGGCGGGCGCGTCCGTACGTAACCGCGCCGCGGCCGCCTCCAGGCGCAGCGCGCAGAGCACGGCGGCCTCGAGGAGCAGGGCGGCCACGATCAGAAGGTTGACATGACCGATCGGCTCCGCGAGCCCGACGGTCACCGCCGGCCCCAGCAGCGCGCCGGCGGATCCACCCGCCGCGATGAAGCCGAACAACCGCTTGCCCTGCTCGGACGCGTAGAGATCGGCCATGAACGACCAGAACACCGACACGGCGAACAGATTGAACACGCTGATCCATACGAAGAAAACGCGCGCGACGTGGACCGTGCCGACATCGAGCGCGAGCAGCAGCCAGAAGACCGCGATATTGAGGACGAAAAAGTGGTAGACGAGCGGGACGAAGCGCCGGCGCGGCAGCTTCGCGACCACGGCGCCGAACACCGGCACCACGGCGAGCATCACGAAGAAAGTCGCCGTGAACAGCCACGGCAGGTTGCGCACGCCGCCGGCGATGCCCATCTCGTCGCGCAGCGGCCGCAGCACGTAGTAGCCCGCGAGCAGGCAGAAAAAATACGCGAACGACCAGAGCAGCGCCCGCGCTTCGCCCGGCCGCACGGCGACCACCTTGGCGAGCCAGCGGTGAGGCACGGTTTCGTTCATGAGTGTCATTCCCGCGAAGGCGGGAATCTAGTAGCTCTGGGCTCCCGCCTACGCGGGAGCGACGGGGTGTGGCGAGTCAGGGCTTCAGGCCGAGCGCTTTGCGCAGTTCGGCGGCGGTCATGGGCCGGCCGAACACCGGCGTGCCGTAGTCGAACTCGCGCGCGCGACTGAGTCCGCCGACGACCACCGGCTCATGCCCTGCATCCCGCACCAGTCGGACGGCGGTCTTTACCGCCTGCGCGTCGTCGCCGGCAAGCGGGATGCCGAGACGCTCCCCGGCGCGATGCGCATCCTCGCGCATGCGGGCGTAGCTCACCTCGTTGTACGCGCGCACGATCCGCGCGCCGGGCAGCAACTCCGGCGAGGCGACGCCCGTGCCCTTGGCGAGCGCTGCCCTCGCCATATCGCCGTCGCGGCCGGGTATGGGATTGCAGGCGTCGAGCACGATCTTGCCCTTGATCTCGGCGGCGAGGGCACGCCCGAGCCCGGGCAGCGCCGCATACGGCACCGCGAAGAACAGCACCTCGCCGAAGGCAGCGGCTTCCTTCGGCGTGCCGGCGCGCGCGCCTGCGCCGATGCGCGCCGCGAGCGCCTTGTCGTGCTCGAGATCGAGCGACGAGAACATGACCTGGTGCCCCGCCTTGACCCACAGCGCTCCGACCGTGCCGCCGACGCGGCCCGAGCCGATGACGCCGATCCTCAATCCTTTGCGGGCATCGGCCGCCCTTGTCCCAAAGGGCAGCGCGCACAGGAGCAGGCCGCCGGCCGATCGCAGCACGAGGCGGCGGTTGAGCTGCATCGCGTCTTTCGCATTCATGAAGTTGATCTCGCGGAATGAGAGCGGACGAAGGCCGCAGCATACATCAGAAATTGCTCTCGTCAGCGGGCGGCGTTGCGGTTGACCTCCCTGGTGCGGCACTGGATACTGGCGGCTTCCGGGTGAGAGGAGTGTGCATGCGGCTGGTCACGTTTTCCGATGACAAGGGCACGCGCATCGGCGTGCACGATCCCGCAACCGCCACGATCGTCGACCTGTCCGCCGGCACGCGGCTGCCGCGCGAGATGACGGCGTTCATCGCGCTCGGCAGGAGCGGGCTCGCCCGCGCGCGGCGCGCGGTGCGGAGCGGCGCGGGGCGCGTGCCGGCGGCGGGCGTCAAGCTCCTCGCGCCGATACCGCGGCCGGCAAAGAACGTCCTGTGCGTCGGCAAGAACTATCACGACCACGCCAGGGAGTTTCATTCGAGCGGCGTCGACGCGACTGGCAAGGAGGTGGTGCCGGAGGTGCCGATCCTGTTCACCAAGTGGCCGAACTCGGTGATCGGCCCGGGTGAGCCCATTCCCAGCGCCAATGACTACACGAATTCCACCGATTACGAGGGCGAGCTGGGCGTGGTGATCGGCGCGGGCGGGCGGGGAATCACCAAGCACGATGCGTATGACCACGTCTACGGCTACACCGTTATCAACGACGTGTCAGCGCGCACGCTGCAGAACCGCCACCGCCAGTGGTTCCTCGGCAAGAGCCTGGACGGCTACTGCCCGATGGGGCCGTGCATCCTCACCGCGGACGAAGTGAAGGACGTGGGCAAGATGCATCTCACCACGAGGGTCAACGGCGAGCTGCGCCAGGATGCGTTTGTGAGTCAGTTGATCTTCGACATTCCGGCGCTGATCGAGACCCTCTCGCGCGTGATGCGGCTCGAGCCCGGCGACCTGATCGCCACCGGCACCTGCGCCGGGGTCGGCATCGGCTTCGATCCGCCGAAGTACCTGAAGCAGGGCGATACGGTCGCGATCACGATCGAGCCGATCGGCACTCTGGAGAATCCCGTCGGATAGCACTTCTGGTCGCAGGAGACGCACAAGCGATGCGTTCGACGGTAGAATTCGGATACAAGGACAAGGGGGAGGGAATCGTGAAAGCGCCATTTCTGCTGTTTTTGCTGCTTGTTGCGCTGCTGCCGCCGGCGGCGGCGCAGGAAAGATATCCGTCGCGTGCCGTCACCATCATCGTGCCGTTCCCGCCCGGCGGCATCGCGGACATCACCGCTCGCGGCCTCGCGCCGGGGCTGGAGAAGGCGCTCAAGCAGCCCATCGTGGTGCAGAACCGGCCCGGCGCGGCGGGAACGACCGGCGCCCAGGTCGCGGCGACGGCGCCCGCCGACGGCTACACGCTGCTCTGTCATCTCGTGAGCATCTCGACGCTGCCGGAAGTGGACAAGCTGTTCGGCCGCCCGACGGTGTTTACCCGCGACCAGTTCGCCGGGATCGCGCGGATCAACGCCGATCCGCCGATCATGGTGGTGCACCCGTCGGTGCCCGCGAACAACCTGAAGGAGTTCGTCGCGCTCGGCAAGCGGCGCGCGGACGCCATGATCTTCTCGTCGTCCGGACCGTACGGCGCCTCGCACGTGCCGTTCGCCATGTTCCTGCAGGCGACCGGCCTCAAGATGCGCCACCTGCCCACGACGGGCGGAGCGCCGGCGATGACCGCGGTGCTGGGCGGCCACGCGATCACCTGGGCGTCGCCTCCCGCGCTGGCGCTGCCGCACCTTCAGGCGGGCAAGGTCAAGGCATTCGCCAACTGGGGCGCGAACCGGCTCACGCAGTTCCCGGACATTCCCACGTTCCGGGAGCAGGGCTACGACATCGAGTACTACCTTTGGGCGGGGCTGTTCACGCAGCGCAACGTGCCCGCGGGCGTGCTGAAGACGCTGGGCGACGCGGTGCGCCAGGCGGTCGAGAATCCTGACGTGAAAAAGGCGTTCGAGAAGGTGCGCACCCCGATCGCCTACCAGGACGCCGCCGAGTTCAAGGCGTGGTGGGACAAGGACGCGGAACGACTCGCGAAGGTAGTACAGCGCATGGGCAAGCCGGAGCCGAAGTAACCACAACATGAGAAGAGGAGGACATATGATTGCGCGAATTCTGACAGCTGCTGTATTGGCGATGCTTGCGCTGTCCGCCGCTGCGCAGGAGAAGTTTCCCAGCCGCCCGGTCACGATGATCGTGGCGTTCCCACCGGGCGGGGTGGCCGACATCACGGCCAGGCCCACCGCGGCGGCGCTGGAGAAGATACTCAAGCAGCCGGTAAACGTCACCAACCGGACCGGCGCGGCCGGCGCCGTGGGCAACGCCGTGGTGGCCAACGCCAAACCCGACGGCTATACGGTCTTGATGGCGCTCTCCAGCATCTCGGTGATCCCGGCCGCCGATGAACTGTTCAACCGCAAGCCGGCGTATTCGCTCGATCAGTTCGCCCCGATCGCCCTGATTTCCGCCGATCCGACGATTCTGGTCACCCACCCGTCGCTGCCGGTCACGAGTGTCAAGGAGCTGGTGGCGCTCGCGCGCTCCAAGCCCAACGAGCTGACGTTCTCCTCGTCCGGCATCTACGGCGCGCTGCACATGCCGATGGAAATGTTCATTTACGCGGCGAAGATCAAGATGCGGCACCTGCCGACGCCGGGGGGCGGACCCGCGATCGCGGCCCTTCTCGGCGGGCACGTCGCCCTGACGGCCGGGGGCCCGGCGGCAATCAGCGGCCACGTCAAGGCCGGGAAGATGCGGCCGATCGCGAGCTGGGGCGCTCAGCGCCACGCATCGTATCCCAAGATTCCGACCTTCAGGGAGCTCGGCTACAAGGACGTCGAGTATTACATCTGGGCCGGCATGTTCGCACCGAGGGGCACGCCCGAGGCAGTGATGACGGCTTTGCGCGATGCGGCGCGCAAGGCGGTGGCGGACCCGGCCTTCAGGAAGGCGATGGCCAATGTCGACTCGCTGGTCAACTATCTGGATGCGCCGGATTTCCAGAAGTACTGGGAGGCGGACGCCAAGCGTCTTGCGGCACTGGTGAGGGTCGTCGGCAAGGTCGAGGCCAAGAAATAGCAACGTGGTGAGTGATGGGTGACAATTGACGACGAAATCCTTCATCCCTCATCCCTCCGCCCTCATCCCTCGGGACGCAGGATGACCGAGTCTCCGTCATCCGGCGCCCGCGGATTGCGTAGCGATCAGTTCTCCGGGCTGATGCTCCTCGCGCTCGCCCTCTACGTGGCGTGGGAGAACCGCGCCTACCCGGTCGGGACCCTCCAGGAGCCCGGGCCCGGCTACATGCCCTTGCTCCTCGTGATCTTTCTCGGGGCAATCGGATTGCTGATCGCGTTGTGGGGCGCGCGGTCGCGGCCGCTCGCCGCGGTGAAGTGGACGGAGGCCACGCGCGCGGTTGTGATACTCGTCGCGTGCGGATTCGCCGCGCTTGCGCTCGAACGAATTGGCTACCGGCTCACGGTGATCGCGCTCCTCGTTTTCCTGCTGGGCGTGCTCGAGCGCAAGCGGCCGCTGCCGGTGGCGCTCGTCGCGCTCGGCTTCGGCTTTGCCTCCTTCTACGTCGTGGGCGACCTGCTGCACGTGCCGCTA
>DASWIC010000041.1:0-24022 GCA_036397875.1 Burkholderiales bacterium | reverse complement strand
GCCGCTGTTGAAGGCACCCATCGTCCGGAACGCGGTGCTCTGCGAGGTTGAAACCGACGACGGCACCGTCGGCAGCGGCTTGACTGGCGGCGCCTACCTCCCGTTCGCGATCGTCACCGCGATCGAGAAGGAGTTCCTGCCCCTGCTGAGGGACATGGACCCGCGCGACACCGAGGCGATCCACGAGAAAGTATGGTGGAGGTTGAACCAGCGCTCGATGACGGGGGTCGTCTCCAGCGCGCTCTCCGCGATCGACATCGCCTGCTGGGACATCCACGGCAAGCTGACCGGCCGCACGGTCGCGCAGCTCCTCGGAGGAGCGCGCGACTGGGCGCCGACCTACTGCACCTTCGGCTTTTCGGAATACGAGGATCGCGACCAGCTCGTCGAGGCGGCGCGGCTGCAGCTCAAGAACGGCCACCGCCGGTTGAAGATGGTGGTCGGCGTGCACAAGGGCGGATGGCAGGAAGATGCCCGGCGCGTGCGCGCGGTGCGCGATGCGGTGGGACCGGATGTCGAGCTCATGATGGACGCGAACTACAAGTTCAACCCGGTGGAGGCGCGTCAGCTCTGCCGCGCGGTCGAGGACTGCAACCTCACCTGGTTCGAGGAGCCGCTCTACCAGAACGACACCCGCGCCCTGGCGGACCTGCGCAGCCACACCAACATTCCGATCTCCGCGGGACAGAACGAGGGCCATCGCTGGCGACTGCGCGAGCTGGTGCTGCACCAGGCGGTGGACATCCTGCAGCCCAACGTCTGCTACTGCGGCGGCTACACCGAGGCACAGAAGGCGGGTCACCTCGCACAGGCCTTCAACCTGCCGATCGCGAACGGCGGCGGCTGGCCCCTGCACAACCTGCACACGATGGCGGGGCTCATGAACGGCTGGCGCGTCGAGTTCCACCTCGACATGCAGGCGGTGGGCGAGCTGCTCTTCATCAATCCCCCGCGGCCCGCCGACAACATCGTGAGAGTGCCGGCCAAGCCGGGGCTCGGGCTCGAGCCCAATCGCGACGTGCTCAAGGACACGTTGATAAAGGCGTGACCCGCTCGCCCACGCGATGACCGAGGAAGCGAGCCTGTGGGCGCTGTTCGGGTCGAGCTTCCTCGCCGCGACGCTGCTCCCCGGCGGCTCGGAGGCGATCCTGTTCGCAGTGCTGAAGCTCCACCCCGATCAGTACTGGCTCGCGCTCGGCCTCGCCACCGTCGGCAATACGCTGGGCGGCATGTCCTCCTACCTGATCGGCCGCATCATCCCGCAGAGAAAAGGCCTCCGCGGTCTGGAGGCGGTGCGGAAGTACGGCAGCCCTGCGCTGCTACTTTCCTGGGTACCGCTCATCGGGGACCCGCTGTGCGTGGCTGCCGGATGGCTGCGTCTGAACCCCTGGCTCGCAACGCTCTTCATGGGATCGGGTAAGTTCGCGCGTTACCTGGTGATCGCGTCGATTGCTCAGTAACCACCCCGTCTGCTTCGCATCCACCCTCCTTGAAAAGGAGGGGAGAAAATTTGGAAACGTGGAACTCGACGCCCTTTTTTCTCCCGATTATGCGATGGCGCGCGATCGCTTCCGGTCGGCCGCGCAGGCGGCAGGGGCGACGCCCGAGGCGCTGGCACTCGAGGCGCGCGGACCCGGCGGGGAAGCATTGACCATCGACATCGCGCGCCTCGGCGCCCCCGGGGCGCGGCGCGTGTTGTTGCACACTTGCGGCCTACACGGCGTGGAGGCCTTCGCCGGCTCCGCAGTACAGCTCGCCGCCCTCGCGGATTCGCCCGACCCACCCGAGGACTGCGCGCTCGTGCTGGTGCACGTGCTCAACCCCTATGGCATGGCGTGGCTGCGGCGCGCCAACGAGAACAACGTCGATCTCAACCGCAATTTCCCGGCGCCAGGCGAGGGCCGGACAGGCGCGCCCGCGCTCTATGCGCGCCTCGATCCGCTGCTCAACCCCGCTGCCGCAACCGGGCGCGAACGGTTTCGGTGGAAGCTCGCCACTGCGGTGCTGCGCCATGGATTACGGGCGGTCACGCAGGCGATCGCGGAAGGGCAGTACGAGTTCCCGCGCGGGCTGTTCTTCGGTGGCAGCAAACTCGAGTCGGGCCCCGCCCTGTACCTCGACTGGCTGCGGAGCAACCTGGCGCACGCCCGCACCCTCTTCGCTCTCGATTTCCATACCGGCCTGGGCCGCCACGGCGAGGAGATGCTCGTACTGGAACCGGGCGTGAGCGCCACGCCGGCGCCGGAGTTGGAGCGCGCGTTTCACAGGCGCGTTCTCGACCCGGCGATGGGGCGGGCAACCTACCGCACGCGCGGCGGCATGGGCGGCGCGCTGCCGCGGACGCTACCGGGCGTGCGTATCGATTTCGTGCTCCAGGAGATCGGCACCCGTCATCCCCTCGCCGTGCTTCACGCGCTGCGGGAGGAGAACCGCTGGCACCAACACGGCCGGGCCGCTCCCACGCATCCGGCAAAACAAGCGTTGCGCGATGCGCTATGCCCGCCGTCGCCACGATGGCGCCGGCAGGCACTCGAACGGGGTTTGGCGTTGCTGCGCGCCGCCGCCGCCTGGACGTGGTACAAGAGCTGATATGAAATCCCGGTCAAGAAAGCACTTGCGCAACGGCGGGGCGGGCTCTAAAGTCACGAAAAACGTGAATTTATTCCGACAGTTCCGGAGCTTTTTCGGCCGCGGGTGACCAAGTTCACATGCCCTCTCATGGCGGTTGGGCTAGCCTCTTGAACGGAGCGGTGCGCTACCTGCCGATAGCCGCGACCCCCCGCAGAAGTTGGGGCAGCGGCGGCAGGCTAACGCCGGACCGGCGCCATCGACTCCCGGGGAGCATTCGAGGTCCAAGCGTGCGCCAAGCCAGGAAATTGGGATCATGAGCGTCCAGCCGTCCGCGTCCGCCTCGACGCCTTTGCAGTTTACCGACAGCGCGAGCTGCAAGCGCTGGATCGAGCAGCTCACGCTCACCAATGTCCAGCTGACCCAGCAGGTCCTCACCGGTCAGCTCACCAGTCTCGGTTCCGCGCACGTCGCGCCGCTCGAGCGCCTGAAGATCCTCGAGGCGCTGCGCGAGCCGGTGTATTTCGTGCAGGGCGAGTCGTCCAAGCGCTACGCCGGCCGGCCGCTGCCGCTCGAAGAGGGCGAAAAGGTCGTCTGGAGCAACGTCATCGCGCTGTGGCAGGAATTGAGCCACAACTACCAGCAGTGCCTCAGGGCTTACCGTGAAGGCGATCTGGCGATCGCGCCGCACGCCGCGCTCATCACCATGCGCTGCCTGCGCCTGCTGGGGAGCGTGCTGCTCGATCACTACCGCATCTACCGCCAGCCGCCGCGCTCGCTGTGGCGCGCGCTGCACGAGATGTATTCGTTCGCGGAGAGTCACGGCTTCGCCCGCATCCGCGTCCAGGACAGCTTCACTCTGCGTGATCCCGACTCGAGCTGCGCGGAAAGCTACGTTCAGGTCCTGCTCGCCCACCTCGCCAATCCCTTCGCGCTGTCGGTGCGGCAGATGGCCTTCGTGTCGCGCTGGCTCGAGCGCTGGGCGAATCTCATCGGGCTCGCCATGCAGCCGCTGCCGACCAGCCCGATACCCTCGCTCATCGTCGATCTGACCAGCGCGAGCAGCGTGACGGTCGGAACGGGCGCGGAGTCCCAGCCGCATTTGCGTTACCTCGATCTCGAGCAATTGTCGAAAACGCTGCGCCAGACCATCAACCTGCTCAAGCAGGGGCAGTCGCCGGGACAGCTCGGGCTCGGGGAGGACGCGCGGCAGCCCGGCTGCGAGAACCTGCTGATGGTGCTCTACGTCCAATGGTGCCGCGCCGGCACGGCGCGCGCCGAGGACCGGTCCGAAGGCGAGGAACCCGCCAAGGTGAGCTTGGGGCTGGTGGGCGCGCATCTGCATGTGGGCGGGGGCCGCGAATTCCGGCAGCCCGGCGATCTTTCCTCGCGCGAGAAGCAGGACCTCGACACGTATGGCTACATCACGCGGCCGGAGCACGATGGCAGCACCGCCGGCAGCCCCCAGGCTCTCCAGTCGTGGCAGATCCTCAACCACAGCGCGTCCGGATTCATGTGCATGCAGCGCGCGCCGGAAGGCAGCGGCCGGGTGAGCCACAATCAACTGCTGGCGGTACGCCGGTCGGGCAGCAAGCATTTTCACGTCGGGATGGTGCAGTGGCTGAGGATGGAGGAAAACGGCGAAATCTGCTGCGGCGTGCGCCTCTTCCCCGGCGCGCCACAGGCGATCTCGGTTCGCCCATCCAACTTCGCCCCGGGCGGCAATGGACGCTACGAGCGCGCGCTGCTGCTGCCGGAAGTCGCGACGCCGGCCACACCCGCCACGCTGATACTCCCCGCAGGCTGGTTCCAGAGCGGGCGCTTCGTCGAAGTCTTCTCCGATCGCAAACAGGTCGCGAAGCTGCTCAATCTGCTCGAAAAGGGCGGTGACTTCGATCGCGGTACGATCGTGGTCGTGTGATCGGTTATGATGCATCCCTCCGGGGGTGCTCATGGCCGGCCTCGACAAGGGCGTTCCACCGCCGACTGAAATCAAGCTGCACCAGAAATCGCGCGTCCTCGAGATCGCGTTCGCGGACGGGGCGACGTTCCGCCTGCCGTGCGAGTTCCTGCGCGTGTATTCGCCCTCCGCGGAAGTGCGCGGTCACGGCCCGGGCCAGGAGGTGCTGCAAACCGGCAAGAGAGACGTCGAGATCTCGCGCATAGAGCCGGTTGGCCAATACGCGGTGCAGCTCCATTTCTCCGATGGCCACGACACCGGCATCTATTCGTGGGACCTGCTCTACGATTACGGCGTGCGGCAGGAGGAGATGTGGCAGCATTATCTCAAGCGCATGCAGGAAGCGGGCGCCAGCCGCGAATCCCAGGCGAAAAAGGCGTGACACAAAAAACCACCGACTTCGGCTACCAGCCCGTCCCCGAGGACGAGAAGGCGAAGCGCGTCGCGGGCGTCTTCGATTCGGTCGCGCCGCGCTACGACCTCATGAACGACCTCATGTCGGTGGGGCTCCACCGGCTGTGGAAGCGCTTCACGATCGAGGCGAGCGGCGTGCGTCCGGGAGAGCGCGTCCTCGATATCGCCGGCGGCACGGGCGACCTCGCGCGCCTCTTCTCCCGCCGCGTGGGACCGCAGGGAGAGGTCGTGTTGACGGACATCAACCCCGCGATGCTGCAACAGGGCCGCGACCGTCTGCTCGACTCCGGTATCGTGGTGCCGCTGGTGCGGTGCGACGCCGAGAAGCTCCCGTTTCCCGGCGAACACTTCGACTGCGTGAGCGTTGCCTTCGGCTTGCGCAACGTGACGCGCAAGCCGGCGGCGCTCTCCGAGATGCGGCGCGTGCTGAAGCCCGGGGGCCGACTGGTCGTGCTCGAATTCTCGAAGGTGTGGGCGCCGGTCAGGCCGCTCTACGATGCCTATTCGTTCGGGCTGCTGCCGCGGCTCGGCAAGCTGGTCGCCAACGACGCGGCGGCCTATCGCTATCTGGCCGAGTCGATACGCATGCATCCCGACCAGGAGGCGCTGAAGGCGATGCTCGAGGAGGCGGGCCTGGAGCGCGTTGAATATTTCAACCTTGCGGCCGGGGTGGTTGCCGTGCACCGGGGTTACAAGTTCTGACAGGTTGCTGAAAAGCTCGCGTCGCTCCCGCCTGCGCGGGAATGACAATTCTTGCGATCGCGGCAAACAGGAGCGGACAGCGTGTAGAATCGCACGCTCGAAGGAGGAGCCATGAGAATTCTGCTTTCTGTTGCCATCGCCCTGATCTCGACGACGCTGGTGATCGAGGACGCCGATGCGCGGCGCTTCGGCGGCGGCCGCAATCTTGGCATGCAGCGCAGCGCCCCCGCCCAGCAACAGGCGGCCCCCAAAGCGCCTGCGCAACAGCAGCCGCAGCAGGCCGCGCCCGCCACGCCGGCGCAGCAGCCGGCTGGCGCACCGAAATGGCTCGGGCCCCTGGCCGGGCTCGCCCTGGGCGCAGGGCTGGCGGCGTTGTTCCTCAACAACGGGCTGGCCGGGCTGCTCGCGGGCCTGCTCCTGATCAGTCTCGTCATTGCAGGGCTGGCGCTCGCGGCGCGCGCGCTCATGCGCGGCAGGCTCGCGCAGGAGCCGCTGCAATATGCAGGCGCGGGAGCGGGAACGCGGCCGGTGCCCGGCGCGCTGGCCGGCGGCGCCGGAACGCATTCGGTCGCGTCCGTCGCAGCCCGCTGGCCCGCCGGATTCAATGCCGCCGAATTCGTGCGGCACGCCCGGCTCAACTTCGTGCGCCTTCAGGAAGCTAACGACCGGAAGGATCTCTCGATGATGCGCGACTTTCTCGCGCCCGAAGTCTATCGCGAGATCGAAGCCGACCTCCGCGCCGCCGGCAGCTCGGAGGAGCGCACCGAGGTGCTGACGCTCGAGGCCGACGTCCTCGACGTCATCGAAGATGCCCGCTCGTACATCGTGAGCGTGCGCTTCACCGGCATGATCCGCGAGACGCCCGGCCGTGACGCGGAACCGTTCAGCGAAGTCTGGCACCTTGAGAAGCCGCTCGACGGAAGTTCCGGCTGGGTGGTCGCCGGCATACAGCAGTCCTAATTGCGTGGCTGGTGGACGGTGGCTGGTGGCTCGTGACTCGTGGCTGGTTCGTCGAATCCTGAATCCCCAATCCTGAAACCTGCCGCCGCGGTCAACGCCGCGGCGGCCTCGTTCATCAATCACCTGCTGCGAAGCGCCAGCTGGGCGCGCGATGCGCTCGCGCGCCACGCCGGCAAGACCGCCCGCTTCGACGTTTTCCCGCTCGTGGTTGCGTTTACCGTCCTGCAGAACGGCGAGGTCGCCGCGGCCGCAGCCGGCGCCGTTCCCGCCGCCACGGTGAAGCTCAGCCCCGGGCTCATGCTGCGGCTCGCGGCCCGCGACGAGAGCGCGTGGCGGGAAATCGACATCACCGGCGATATCGACTTTGCGACCGCGATCCACCAGGTCGTGCGCAATCTGCGCTGGGACGTGGAGGAGGACCTCGCGCGCGTCGTCGGCGACATCGCGGCCCACCGCATGGTGGAGAGTGGAAGAACGCTTCAGCGCTGGGGCGAGCAGGCCGCGGACAACACCGCCCGCGCCTTCGCCGAGTACTGGACCGAGGAGCAGCCGCTGATCGCGGGCGCGCGCGATCTCGAGGCGTTCGGCCGCGATGTGGACCGCCTGCGCGACGACGCCGCGCGCCTCGAAAAACGCATCGAGCAGTTCGCGCGCAAATCCCTCACCCCCGCCCCTCTCCCAAGCGGAGAGGGGGAGCGCTAGTCGCTCGCGGCGGCGAAATGCCGCTTGGCGAATGCCACGCGCTCCGCAATCGACTGCAGCCCGGCCCGCTGATGCAGCACCGCGTCGAGCCGCGGCTTGAGCCCGGAGCGGTTTGCGATCTGGATGGCGAGCCCGGGCCGGGCATTGAGCTCCAGGATCAGCGGCCCCAGGTCGCGGTCGAGCACGATGTCGATGCCCTGATACCCCAGGCCCGTGAGCTCGTAGCTGCGCGCCCCGAGCTCGAGCAAGGTGTCCCACCCGGGTATGCGCACGCCGGAGACGGGATTGCCGGTATCGGGATGCTCGGAAACGATGGAGGTCTTCCACACCGCCGTCAGCGTCGTTCCCGTCGCCATGTCGACGCCCGTGCCGATGGCCCCCTGATGGAGGTTGGCCTTGCCGCCCGACATGCGGGTCGGCAGCCGGACCATCGCCATCACCGGCACGCCGAGAAATACGATGATCCGCACGTCGGGCACGCCGCGGTAGGTGATCGCCTCGAACACCGGGTCGAAGTTGACGCGGTACTCGATCAGCGCCTTGTCGGCCTGCCCGCCCAGGCTGTAGATGCCGGAGATGATGTTCGAGACATGGAAGCTCATCTCCTCGTCGTCGAGCAGGCTCCCGTCCGCGGAGCGGTAGAGCGAACGCGTGCGGCCGGTGACGACGATGATGCCGTCGCCCTGGCTGCCGCGCGCCGGTTTCACCACGAAATCGCGATACCGGCTCAGGAGCGCCGGTAGTCCTCGCACCTGGCGCTGGATCTCGATCACGCCGTAGAGCTCGGGAACGGCGGCGCCGGCGCGCGCCGCAAGTTCCTTGGTGAGCACCTTGTCGTCGACCAGTGGATAGCGGTCGCGCGGGTTGTAAGGGAGCATGTACTGAGCATTGCGCTCGTTGATGCCCACCACGCCCTTCGCGTGCAGCCGGGCGGCAATGTCGAGGAAACCCATCATCGCGCGAGCACCCGGAAGCGCCTGAGCTCCGACAGCCGGTAGCCCGAGTAGCGGCCGAGCAGCAGCGTCCCGGCGAGCACGACGACCAGCAGCTCGGGAAACACGAAGAACAGGTGCTCGACGATCTGCAGGTTCATCACCAGGTAGCACAGCACTCCCACCAGGACGCTCCCGAGGCCCTGCTGCAGCGCCTCGGACGCGCCGCGCTCTTCCCACACCAGGGTCATGCGCTCGATCGTGAACGTGAGGATGACGATCGGGAACAGCCCGATCGAGAGCCCCCGATCGAACCCCATCCGGAACGAGACCACGGTGAGCCCGGCGAGTATCAGGATGACCACGATCACGACCGAAGCGACCCGAGGAACCAGCAGCAGCTTCAGGCGCTCGAGATAGAAGCGCACGGCCAGCCCCAGCGCCACCACCGTTGCGAAGAACAGCACGCCCCAGGCGAGCCCCGTCTGCCGGAACGAGAGCGCGATCAGCACCGGCATGAAGGTGCCGAAGGTCTTGACCCCGACCATGTTGCGCAGGACGACGAGCAGGAACACGCCGGCGGGGATCACGACCAGGGTGCGAAACAGCGCCTGCGCCTGCTGCGGCAGTCCGAACAGCGAGAACTCGACCAGCTTCTTTTCGAGCTCGCGCTGCTGGGTAAGCGCGGTGTGGATGGCGAGCTCGTAGGAACGGCTGGTGGAAATCCTGTGGTTGGGCGCGGTGCCGCCCGAAAGCCGGATCAAGGGGTGCGGGCCGCGCCACCACGGGAGGTAGTAGCGCAGCGCCTCCGCCGTGGGCTCCGCCGGGTAGTAGGAATGCCAGCGGCCGTCTGCGTAGTACTCGAGCCAGCGCAGGAACCGCGCGTCCCGCCGTTCCGGCACCAGCACGAGCCCGTTGACCACCCGCGCCGGAACACCCCCGAGTTGCAGCAGATCCGCCGCGGTGCTGGCGAGCCGCAGGTTGCCCGGCTCGCGCCCGAGCAGATAGCTTGCCTCGTCTCCGGGCTTCGCGTCCCGCAGCCGCTTCACGAGGAGCGCCACGAAAGTCGCCGGGTCCGCGGACTGCTTGAGCGCGGCCGCGACTATGGATTGCGCCGCCGTTCGCTCGGCATCCCGGTCCTGGTATTCCGGCGGCGCCAGCGGGGGCCGGGGATCACGTTCGGCGCTCCCGGCTTCGCGGCCGCGCTGCAGGACCGCGCGGTAATAAAGCGTCTGGATTCCCTTCGCTTCCCGGATCGTGTACGCGGCGCGCATTCCGTGTCCCGGATCGCGCTCGGTGGTAATCCCGTAGCCCGGCGAGACGAAGCTCTGGTCGACGACGGTGTAGGCGCCCGTGCGCACCGGCACGTACATTTCTGCCTTGACCGCGCCGCCCCCGGCCTCGAACCGGATCTGCACCTCCACCCGCCACACGTCGGTCCGTTCCTCGGGCTTGAGCGGGAACCCGAGCACGAGAACCTTGTGAAGGAACCCGGCGATCGCGAGGGCCGCAAGCACCCCCGCCAGCGTGAAGAGGTGCAAGCGTTTCACCGGCGCCGCGCTTCCCCGCAAGCCGGCTCGACCGTATGGGTGCGCGCGGGGTCCACCGCGAAGCGCCGCGCGAGAAAGCTGCGGCCGATGAGCATCTCGTAGTTGAAGCGGCTGCGGTCCGTGAGGTTCACTTCGGTCAGCTCATAGACGGTGCCGAGGCACACCCCCATCACGATGGTGGGGCGCTTTTGCGCGGGTCCGGAGTCGCGCTTGATGCGCGCGATGCGCACCACCTTGTGCTGGAGCCTGACCGTCTCGCCGGCCGCGCCGATGACGTCAAAGGCGACCCACTCCCCGTCGGCGCGTATCTCCCACCGGATGTTCTCCGCATGCAGGGAGGAAGTGTCGGCTCCGGTATCGAGCTTCGCGGCCACGACGAGCCCGTCCGCGCCGAGCTTCACACGCTCGATCCACCCCACGGTGGTCGGCGGCTGCGCCGCGGCGGCCGGCGGCAGCCCCAATAACCACAGAAAAAGGCCGCCGAGCGGGGCGAAACGGCAGGCGAGCCGGGTCGTTGATCGTGTCAGGAAAGGAGATTGTTGGGGCTTGGTCGACACAGCCTCTCGATGATACCGATTGCTTCGACGCACCGCCAATGACGTGGTATGCCGCGCGCTTCCCGCCGCCGAAAGGCGACGGTTACAATCGCCGGATGCTGCTATTGCGCCTGCTCCGTATCCTGTCGGTCAGCATCCGCTACGGACTCGACGAGTTCATTCTCGGGCACGAGCGGGTTGCCGGGCTTCGCGCGTTGATCGGCGCGGTCCTCTTCTGGCGGTCGCTCAAGGCGCCGCGCGCGTTGCGGCTGCGCCAGGCGCTGGAGGCGCTGGGGCCGATCTTCGTCAAGTTCGGCCAGATTCTGTCCACGCGGCGCGACCTGCTGCCGCCCGACATCGCCGACGAGCTGGCGAAGCTGCAAGACCAGGTGCCGCCGTTCCCCGCCGAGCGCGCGATCGCGACGCTCACCCGCGTCTACGGCCGTCCGGTCGAGCAGGTGTTCCGCGAGTTCGGGCGCGAGCCGATGGCGAGCGCATCGGTGGCCCAAGTGCACATTGCGCGCCTGCCCGACGGCACCGAGGTCGCGGTCAAGGTGCTGCGCCCGGGTATCGCGGCCGTGATCGCCGGGGACCTCGCGCTGCTCCATGCGGGCGCTGCGCTGATCGAGTGGCTGTGGGCCGACGGCAAGCGGCTGCGCCCGCACGAGGTGGTGGACGAGTTCGCGAAGCATCTCGAGGTCGAGCTCGACCTTCTGCGCGAAGCCTCCAACGCGAGCCAGCTCCGGCGCAACTTCGAGGGCTCACCGCTCCTGCTAGTGCCGCAGGTCTACTGGGACTACTGCACGAGCGAGGTCATGGTGATGGAGCGCATGCACGGAACTCCGGTTTCGCAGGTCGCCGCGCTGCGGGCGCAGGGGGTCGACCTGCCGCGGCTCTCGCGGGCCGGGGTGGAGATCTGCTTCACGCAGATCTTTCGCGACGGCTACTTCCACGCCGACATGCACCCGGGGAACATCCTGGTCACGCCCGACGGGCGATACGTCGCGCTCGACTTCGGGATCATGGGCACGCTGACCGAGCTCGACAAGAACTATCTCGCGCAGAACTTCCTCGCCTTCTTCCGCCGCGACTACCGGCGCGTCGCGCAGGTGCACATCGAGTCCGGCTGGGCGCCCAGGGACACGCGCGTGGACGACTTCGAGGCCGCGATCCGCGCCGTGTGCGAGCCGATCTTCGCGAAGCCCCTGAAGGAAATATCGTTCGGGCGCGTGCTGCTGCGGTTGTTCCAGACCTCGCGCCGTTTCAACATCCAGGTCCAGCCCCAACTCGTGCTGCTGCAAAAGACGCTCCTCAATATCGAAGGCCTGGGGCGCGAGCTCGACCCCGACCTCGACCTGTGGGAAACCGCGAAGCCCTTTCTCGAGCGCTGGATGTCCGAGAGGATCGGCTGGCGCGGCTTCCTCGAGCACGTGAAGGAGGAAGCGCCGTACTGGAGCACGATGCTGCCGCAGCTGCCGCGGCTCCTGCACCAGGCGCTCGCGGGACAAGCCGCGCGTGAGCCCGATCCGGCAACGGCGGACCGGTTGAAGGAGAAGCAGGCGCAGACCCGGCTGCTCGCGCTGATCGCGGGACTGCTGGCGCTCGTCGCCGTGCTGCTCGTCACGCAGCTCTAACAGGTTGTGGACCTGCGTCGCCCGAGAGTGACGTCATTCCCGCGCAGGCGGGAATCTAGTACGACATTGATTCGGTCCACACTCAGTTTTCTGGGCTCCCGCCTCCGCGGGAGCGACGAGAGGTTTCTAGCGCCCTGCTAACGCTTTCGTCCCCCCATGCTGCTCACGTTCGTGATCCTGTACCTCGTCCTGTCCATCGGCGTTGGGCTCGCCGCGGGCCTGGGCGTCCACAATACCCGCGACTACGTCGTCGCCGGGCGCACGCTGCCGCTCTACGTGGTGACCGCGATGGTGTTCGCCACCTGGTTCGGCTCCGAGACCGTGCTCGGGATCTCCTCCACGTTCATCAAGGACGGCTTGCGCGGCATCGTCGCCGACCCGTTCGGCTCGAGCCTGTGCCTGGTTCTCGTAGGTCTGTTCTTCGCCGCCCGGCTCTACCGCATGGACCTCCTCACCATCGGCGACTACTACCGTGTGCGCTACGACGCGACTGCCGAGCTGCTGACGAGCCTGTGCATCGTGATCTCGTACCTCGGCTGGCTGTCGGCGCAGATCGTGGTGATAGGGCTGGTGTTCAACGTCGTAACCGCGGGCGCGGTGGGCGTGAGCGCCGGGATCGTGATCGGCGCCGCGGTCGTGCTCGTCTACACGCTTTGGGGCGGCATGTACTCGGTGGCTTGGACCAACTTCGTGCAGACGGTGATCATCGTCGCGGGCCTGCTCTACATCTTCACGCTCGTCGCCGACAAGGCCGGCGGCATCGGCACGGTGGTCAACCATGCGCACGCCGCGGGCAAGCTCGAATTCTGGCCGAGGCCGGAGGCGCGCGACGTGCTCGCGTTCATCGGAGCCGGCGTCACGCTTATGTTCGGATCGATCCCGCAGCAGGACGTGTTCCAGCGCGTGACCTCCGCCCGCAGCGAGCGCGTGGCGGTCGCCGGATCGGTGCTGGGCGGATCGTTTTATCTCCTGTTCGCCTTCGTCCCCATCTTTCTCGCGTACGCGGCGACCCTCATCGATCCGGAGATGGTTGCCCGGCTGATGGAGAAGGATCACCAGCAGATCCTGCCGACCCTCATCCTCGCCCATACGCCGCTTACCGCGCAGGTTCTCTTCTTCGGGGCGCTGCTGTCGGCGGTCATGAGCACCGCGAGCGGGACGCTGCTCGCGCCCTCGGTGACGTTCACCGAAAACGTGCTCAAGAAATTCCTCCGGCGGGAGCTCGACGACCGCGCGTTCCTGCGGGCGATGCGCATCGTCGTCGCCGCGTTCGCCGCGGGCGTGACCGTGTTCGCGCTCAATTCCGAATCGACCATCTACGAGATGGTGGTCGGCGCCTACAAGGTCACCCTGGTCGCGGCATTCGTCCCGCTTGCGGCCGGCCTCTACTGGCGCCGCGCGACCGCCCAGGGCGCGCTTGCCGCGATCGTGGGCGGGCTCGCCGTGTGGATCGCGCTCGAGATCGCCGCCCCCGACGGGCTCTTCCCGCCGCAGCTCGCGGGCCTGCTGGCGAGCATCGCCGGCATGCTGCTCGGGTCGCTCGCGCCGCAGTGGTACGGCAATAAGGCACTAAGAGCACCTGACACGATGAATTCCCCTCCTGCCCGAGGAGGGGTGACTACGAAGTAGTCGGGGTGGTGGGAGGCCCGAGGAGGGGAGTTGATGACGGCGTACTCGTGGTTAAAAGGCGCGGTGTTCGCGCTGCTCGTCCTGAATGCCGGGACCTATCTCCTTTCCGGCACGCCCGGCGAAGGCCTCGATTCGATCGCGTGGCTCGTTCTTCTCGCGCTGTTCCAGCTGGAGACCGGCTTTAACGGGGCTCTCCGCGCGCCAACCATCCTCGCCGCCGTGCACGGCGTCCGGCTCGCCGCGCTCGCGGCGGTGGGAGTGGCTGCCGCGGGCTTCCTTTACAATAATGAGTGGCTCGACTCCGCCAACAGCTTGCTCTGGATCGCGGTAGTGGTGCTCCTTGAACTGGGAGTCCGCCGTCCCGCCGCCGTTTCGGCGCACCGGGTGCGCTACTCGGCCGCCGCGGCAGCTCTCTACGCGGGGCTCGGGGTGTTGGCATTGGTCTGGCTGTGGCGCGGTGAGTGGTTCGCCGCGTATGACGCCGCCCTGTGGCTGGTGGCGTTCGCGACCATCGAATTGAACGTTCTGGAGGCGGCACGAAGGGCGGCTGCGAAGCCGGTTCCGGCCGGAACCAAAGCATGATCAACACGATGCTCGTATCGCTGGCGGTGACCTCGGGGGTGATCGCGCTCGCGGGCGTGCCGGTGCGCTGCTGGCAGTTCGCCTCGGGGCAATTCCGCGCCCAGATTCCTCCGCACGCGCTCGCGCGCGCGACCTTCAGGCTGTTTGCCTTCCTGATCCTGGTGCCGAACGCGCTCGCGTGGACCTACGCGATATACATCGTTCACCGCTACACCAGCTGCGTCGGCGCGTGCTCGCAGGAGTGGGCCGGGACGGCCATTGCGGTCGGGATGCTGGGCTGCGCTTATGCGCTGTTCGAAGGCTTTCTGCTCACGGCGCGGCACCGCCCAAAGGGGGTGACCGGAAATCGGTCACCTGGAGAAGCGTGATTCGTGGGTTGTGATTCGCACATCACGCCCCTGCAGGTCAAGCCGTAAACGCCTTGCTGAATTCCGCGAGAAACCGCGAGTAATCCGCTTCCGGCAGCCAGTTGATCCCGGCCGCCGCCTGCCGCCCGCCGCCGCTATCGAACTTGAGGCACAGCGTGTCCGCGCCGCGCGGCTTCTCGAGCGGGGCGCGCACGCTCACGGTGTAGCCGCCGTGCCGTCCCACGAGCATGGCAACCGCGCGCTGCGGATGGCGGCGGGCGAGCTGATTGGCGACGAAACCGTGGATGCGCCGGCTCCAGGCGGCATCCGGCAGCACGTACAGCGCGGCATGCGCCGAGGCCGCGCTCGGCGCGACCGCATGCGCGCGCTCGAAATCGTCGGCAAGGGCTTTTTTCAACACCTCGAGGACCGGCTCGCCCTCGATGAAATCGCGCGGATCGCGGTAACGGTTCAGGATCTCGAACAGGTCCGCCGGATGGTAGTGCAGGTCGTCCACGCTGTCGCCGTAGGCGTTGTAGTTCAAGCACTCCCCGAGCTCGCGCACGCGCTCGCGCTCGACATCGTCCAGGCCGAGCTCCGCCGCAACGCGCCGCGCCGGCCCCTCGAGATTGTCGCCGTACGCCGCCACGACCGCCCACAGGCGCTGGCGGCCGCCCAGATAACGGTCCACGATCAAGCTCGTGCAGGTGTCCGGCGCGGTGTCGATGAATGCCTTCAGATTGGCGTGTTGCGGCAGCTCGCCGGCGGCGTGGTGATCGAAGCAGCGCAGCCGCGCGCCGGCGCCGAGCAGGCGCGCGAGCGCTCCGGCATTGGACTTGAGCGATATGTCGAGCACGGTCAACTCGTCCCCCGCCGCGGCCTGCACGCGCTCGAGCAGCCGCACGTCGCGCTTGACGCCCGTCACCAGCACGCTCGCGCGCGGTTCCTCCAGCCGCAACTGCTGCAGGGCGCAGATGCCGTCGGCATCGCCGTTGAAGATATCGTAGAATTGCATGACCAATCGCATGGCGAATTCGAGAGCGACGCCCGGTTCGGGCGCGCCTCAATTCGCTTTAGCCGATGTCCAACCCCGTGCCGGGCGAACGGAACAACTCCCACGAGCCGCGCGCCGGCTTTTCGCCGCACACGGTGCGGCTCGCGTGGATACTCGCGGTAGCTTATCTGCTCGTCATCGGCTACGCCAGCCTGCGGCCATTTCGCGGCTGGCGCTGGCCGCCGCCGGAAATCCTGTACTTCCTCTCCGCGCCGTGGCCGAGCTTCATCACTCTGCAGGACATCGCGGTGAACTTCGCCGCGTATATTCCGCTCGGCCTGCTGCTCTCGATAGGCTGGAGCAGGCGCTTCGGTCCGGGGCGGGGTGCGCTCGCCGCCACGCTGGCTGCGGCGTTGCTCTCCCTCGCCATGGAGATCGCCCAGATCTTCATGCCCGCCCGCATCGCCTCCAACGTGGATCTGCTCGCCAACAGCCTGGGCGCCCTGATCGGCGCCATGGCCGCGCCGTTGCTGGCGCCCGCACAGCCGATCGGAGGCAGGATCCACTCCACGCGCAACCGCCTCTTCCTGGACGGCATGCCGGCCGATGTCGGGCTCGTGATCGTCGGCCTGTGGCTCATCACGCAGTTCCATCCCTCGGCGCAACTGTTCGGCAACGGCGCGCTGCGTGCCACGCTGGACCTGCCCCACTACCTCACCCACACGCCATGGCTCGCGTTGAGCAGCGAGGCGGCGGTGGTGCTGTTCAGCCTGGCGGGCGTCGGGCTCATGCTGTCCGCGCTCATGCGCAATGGTGACCGGCCCATGCTGGTGATCGGCGCCGTGATCGGCACGGCGCTCGCCCTGAAGTTCATCAATGTCTTCGCGTTCGTTCGGGTGTCCGCCCCGCTGGCCTGGCTCACGCCGGGCGTTCTGCTCGGGTTGTGCGCGGGGTGGATCCTGTTGTGGGGTGCGGTGCGGCTGACCCGGCCGGTGCAACTCGCCGCCGCGGTGGCGTGCATCGTGGCCGCGACGGTCGCGATCAATCTCGCGCCGGTCAACCCCTACCAGAGCGTGCCGCCGCAGCTGCTGGTGCGCGGCGCGAGCCACTTCCTGAATTTCTCCGGCATCATGCGCGCGCTGTCCGAGTTGTGGCCGCTGCTCGCGACCGGCTTTCTGATCTATGCCCTCAGCGCGCGCAGGCGCGGCGCCGGATAGCCGCGGATCGTCACCGCGGGCATGCGCGGTCATCGTTTATAATTCCAATCGCGGCGTCGCAAAGATATGACCTATTACGCCAGGCACGTTTTCTTCTGCTGCAACCAGCGCGAAGCGGGCGAGCAGTGCTGCAACAATCATGAGTCGCAGAAGATGCGCGACTACGCGAAGGACCGCGTGAAGCAGCTGAAGCTCTCCGGCCCCGGCAAGGTGCGCGTCAACCAGTCCGGTTGCCTCGACCGGTGCAAGGAGGGGCCGGTGATGGTGATCTATCCCGACGCCGTGTGGTACACCTACGTCGACCGGGACGACGTCGACGAGATCATCGAGGAGCATCTCGTTCACGGCCGCATCGTGTCGCGGCTGCGCATCTGACAAGCCGTAACGGGTAATGCGCAATGGGTAACGCGCATTATCCCTCGCTCATTACTATTCATCATGTCCGCCGTCGAAGTCCGCCCCATGCCGGCGTCGTCGCTGGCGCGAGTGATGATCGACGGACCGGCGGGCGCAATCGAGACCGACGTCAATGATCCCGGCGGCGCGCGGCGCGGCCTCGCGCTGATCGCGCACCCCAATCCCCTGCACGGCGGCACCAAGGACAACAAGGTGGTGACCACGCTCGCCAAGGCGTTTTTTGCTCTGCGGTTCATCGCGGCGCGCCCCAACTTCCGCGGCGTAGGCCGTTCCGCCGGCAGCCACGATGACGGCCGCGGCGAAACGGAGGATATGATCGCCGTTGCCGGCCACCTGAAGCGTCAATACGGAGAGCTTCCGCTCGCCCTCGCCGGCTTTTCCTTCGGCAGCGCGGTGCAGACCCGCGTGGCGAAGCGTTTGCCCGTCCGGTTCATGGTGCTCGTGGGGCCGGCCGTCAACCGCTTTCCCGCCGAAACCGTGCCGCGCGAAACGCTGGTGATCCACGGCGAACGGGACGACGTGGTGCCGCTCGCCGCGGTGCTCGAGTGGGCGCGACCCCAGGCGCTGCCGGTCGTGGTGGTCCCGGGCGGTGATCACTTCTTCCATGGCCGTCTCGGCCTGCTGGCCGATATCGTCACCCGCCATCTCCGCCTCCCGGCTGCGGAGACCTGAGCGGCGCAGGCCTGTATGAACACGCGACCTGCCGTCCAACTGCGCGCGAGCGGCCTGAGGAAACGCTACGGCGAGCAGGAGGTGGTCGCGGGCGTAGACCTCGCGCTCGAAGCGGGCGAGTGCTTCGGTCTCCTCGGGCCCAACGGCGCCGGCAAGACCACGACGCTGCGCCTGTGCCTCGGGCTGATCGACCCGGACGGCGGCGTGATCGAGGTGCTCGGGCTGCCGGTGCCGGAGCGGGCGCGCGAAGCGCGGCACCGCATCGGCGTCGTGCCGCAGGCGGACAATCTCGATCCCGATTTCACGGTGGAAGAAAACCTGCTCGTGTACGGCCGCTACTTCGGCCTCGGCGAGGCGGAAATCCGCTCGCGCATCCCCGCCTTGCTCGACTTCGCGGGCCTCGGCGCGCGCGCCGCCTCGCGCATCCAGACGCTCTCCGGCGGCATGAAGCGGCGGCTGACGCTCGCGCGCGCGCTCGTCAACGACCCTGACCTGATCTTTCTCGACGAGCCTACCACCGGCCTCGATCCCCAGGCGCGGCACTTGATCTGGGAGCGGCTGCGGCAACTGCTCGCGCGCGGCAAGACCATCTTCCTGACCACCCACTTCATGGACGAAGCCGAGCGAATATGCCATCGGCTCGCCATCATGGACCGCGGCCGCATCATCGCGCTCGGAGCCCCGCGCGAGCTGGTCGCGCGCAACATCGAGCCACAGGTAGTCGAGGTCTACGGCGACGGGGCCGAGCGCTGGGCGCGCGAGATCGGCCGGGCCCGCAGCGAGCGCTGCGAGCAGGCGGGCGAGACCGTTTTCTGCTACACGCGGGATGCCGCCCCGCTGGTCCAGGATCTCGAGCGCCGGGAGGACCTGCGCTACCTGCACCGCCACGCCAACCTGGAGGACGTCTTTCTCAAGCTGACCGGCCGCGAACTGAGGGATTAGATCTGATGGCCGATGTGAGGATCTGACATGAACGCGAAGACACTGGCAATCCCGGCATTCAGCCTGCGCCATTTCCACGTGTGGCGCCGCAACTCCCTCGTGTGGCGCAAGCTCGCGATTCCCTCCATGCTCGGCAACCTCGCCGATCCCATGATCTACATGCTGGGGCTCGGCTACGGGCTCGGCGCGATGCTCGCGGAGGTGGAAGGCATGCCCTACATCGCGTTTCTCGCCGGCGGCACGGTCTGCTCGAGCGTCATGATGAGCGCCTCCTTCGAAGCGATGTACTCCGGCTTCTCGCGCATGCACGTGCAGAAGACCTGGGACGCGATCATGAACGCGCCGGTGTCGCTCGACGACGTGGTGCTGGGTGAGACGGTATGGGCGGCGAGCAAGAGCTTTCTTTCCGGCATGGCCGTGCTGCTGGTGGCGTGGGCGCTGGGACTCACGCACTCGGGCCTCGCGCTGTGGGTTATTCCCGTCGTGTTCCTGACCGGGCTCGCGTTCGCCGGCATGGGCCTCGTCATGACCGCGCTCTCGCCGAGCTACGACTTCTTCATGTACTACTTCACGCTGGTGATCACGCCGATGATGCTGGTGTGCGGGGTGTTCTTCCCGGTATCGCAGCTGCCCGAGCCGCTGCAAGCGGTGACCCAGTTCCTGCCCCTCACCCACGCCGTGGAGATGGTGCGCCCGCTGCTGCGCGGCGTGGTGCCGTCCGACATCCCGCTGCATCTCGCGGTGCTCGCCGCCTACGCGGTTGCCGGCTTCTACACCGCGCTGGTGCTGACGCGCCGCCGCCTGCTACGCTAGAGGTGCCGCCATGCTCTGGATCAAGGCCCTCCACATCATCTTCATGGTCACGTGGTTCGCGGGGCTGTTCTACCTGCCGCGGCTGTTCGTCTACCACGCGATGGCCGAGGACACCGCGGGCCGGGAGCGCCTCAAGACGATGGAGCGCAGGCTCTACAACGGGATCATGGCGCCGGGCGCGGTGCTGACCATCGTCTTCGGAACCTGGCTGTGGCTGGGTTACGGCGTCACCGGGGGCTGGCTGCACGCGAAGCTCGCGCTGGTGGCCGTGCTGATCGCCTATCACCTGTGGTGCGGCAAGCTTCTGAGGGATTTCAGGCACGAGCGCAACGTCCACGATCACGTCTGGTACCGCTGGTTCAACGAGTTCCCGACCGTGATCCTGATCGCGGTTGTCATCCTGACGGTCGTCAAGCCGTTTTAGGGGGAATGATCCCCAGGAGAACGGCGCGCGCGTTCGCCGCAGTACTCTTGGCGCCCTGCGCGCACACGAGCGTCCCTTGAACGCCGCGGACAACGCGGCTACACTCGCCGGCATGCTCACCCGCTACTCGACCGATGAGTTGAGCCGGCTCGCCCCCGACGTGATGGGCGACGCGCTGGAGCGCGGTGATATCGTTCATTTCCCGCGCTGCCCCATCGAGCTTCCGGACGAGAGCGATCTCCAGTTCCTGCGCGAAGGGGTGGCGGGGCGCCTGCGCAACAAGAACATCAGCTATCACCCCGAAACCGACAGTGTCCCCGGCCTGAGGGCCGAACCCGACCTCGTGGCGCGCGCGCAGCGCATTCTCAAGCAGCACGCCCACCGCGTCGAGGCCTTTCTCACGCGCAGGATGCCGACGATCACGCGCGACTGGACCGTCGGCACGTCGAGCTTCCGCCCGATCCAGGAAAAAGGCCGCAACCTGTCCCCGCATGCCAGCAACGAGCTCGTGCACATCGACGCCGGCGCCTATGGCCCGACCAACGGCGACCGCATCCTGCGATTCTTCGTCAACGTCAATCCCGTCGAGGATCGCGTCTGGGCGACCCGCGGCGCCTTCCCCGATCTCTACGCGCGTTTCGGGCGGGCGGCGCAGGTCACGCCGGATACGCGCCGGCGCGCGTCGATCGAGCGGGGCGCGCTCGACAAGCTGCGCACGGGGTTCCTCCGTACGGTCGCGGCAGCGGGCCTGCCGCAGGCGATGCTGATCGACAGCAGCCCGTACGACCGGACCATGCGGCAGTTCCACAATTATATGAAGGACGAGCCCGCGTTCCGCGACGACACGTCGAGCCAGGTCGAGATTCGTTTCGCGCCGTTTTCGGCATGGATGGTGTTCACCGATATGGTGAGTCACGCGAGTCTTTCCGGGCAGCACGCGCTGGTCAATACGTTCCTGCTGCGCCTTCGCCATTGCCGGCTGCCGCAATTCGCGCCATACCGGATCCTCTCCGCCGCCTGAACCTCGCCGGGCTGATCCGCCCACGCGCATCGCCACGGGCTTTCGCGCGCGGTAGATCCGCAACACGACCGCTGCGCACGTGAACGCGCGACTCGAGCAGTTCCGGGATCACCCCCCGCTGGATGTCTGCATCCTGCGCCTCTCCGCGATCGGCGACACCTGTCACACGCTGCCGGTCGTGCGCACGCTGCAACGCGCGTGGCCGCGGACGCGTTTCACGTGGGTGATCGGCAAGACCGAGGCGGCGCTGATGTCCGGCATCGACGGCGTCGAGCTCGTCGCGCTGGACAAATCAGCTGGAGCGGCCGGATTCATGGACCTGCGCCGGCATCTGGCCGGACGCCGCTTTGACCTCCTGCTGATGATGCACGCCTCCCTGCGCGCGAATCTCACTAGCCTGATGATCCGCGCCCGTCTGCGGCTCGGGTTCGACCGGCCCCGCGCCCGCGACTACCAGCATCTGTTCTCCAACGCGCGCATCACCGCACGCCCGAGCGAACACGTGATGGACGGCCTGTTCGGTTTCGCGGAGGCGTTGGGAGTGGGCAAGCGGCTGCTGAAGTGGGACATACCCGTCACCGACGACGATCGCGCTTTCGCCGTGCGTCACATCCCGCCTGGCGGCCGCACGCTTGTCATCAGTCCGTGCTCGAGCCAGCGCTTTCGCAACTATCGCAACTGGCGTATCGAGAACTACGCCGCGCTCGCCGAGCATGCCGCAAAGGCCCACGGGGCGCGCGTGGTCATCACGGGAGGGCCTACCGCGCTGGAAGCGCAATACGCCGCGGGCATCTGCCGCCTGGCGAGGAACAGCGCACCTCTAAATCTGGTCGGACAAACGACGTTGAAGCAGCTCCTCGCCGTGCTCGATTCTGCGGACGTGCTGGTCTGCCCGGACTCCGGCCCGGCGCATATGGCGACCGCCGTGGGCACGCCGATCATCGGCCTCTACTCGACGTCGAATCGGTTCCGGACCGGGCCATACTTGAGCCAGCGTTGGGTCGTCGACCGCTATCCCGACGCCGTGAGGGCGGAATTCGGCACGGGCGTGGACCAGGTGCCCTGGGGGGTCCGCGTGCGCGACCCGGACGCCATGGATCTGATCAAGGTAGAGGAGGTCACCGGCCGCCTCGACCGGTTTTACGCGTCGTAAAGCCGGAGCGTGTTGCCTCTTCTCATTTTCCGACTGCCGCCTGGAGGGGGAGATCATGAAACTCGGACGATTCGAACAGCAGGGAAGAATTTTCTACGGCGCCGTCGAGGGTGACCAGGTCAGCGAGCTGGAGGGCTCGATCTTCGGCGCCTACCAGAGCACGCCGAAGCGGCACGCGCTCACCTCGGTGAGAACGCTGGTGCCGTGCCTCCCGCCGAACTTCTACTGCGCGGGGCTCAACTACGCCGCGCACATCGAGTGGGCCAACCGGCGCACCGGCGGCAACCGCAAGCCGCCCGAGAAGGCGGACATCGGCTACCGCTCCGCCAGCGCGCTCGCCGCGACCGGTGAAGCGATCGTCATACCCGCCGATTCCCCCGGTCCGGTCCAGTTCGAGGGCGAGTTGGTCGCCGTGATCGGGAAATCCGCGCGCAACGTCTCCGAGAGGGACGCCCTCTCCTGCGTCCTCGGCTACACGCTCGGCAACGACGTCAGCGAGCGCACGTGGCAGAAGCAGGACCGCACGTTGTGGCGCGCCAAGAATTGCGACACCTTCAAGCCGATGGGACCGTTCATCGCCACCGGCATCGATCCGATGAAGCTGACAATCACGATTAAGGTGAACGGCGCAACGGCCTCCGAGTACGGCACCGACAAGATGCTGTTCTCCGCCCAGCACTACATCTCGCAGATCTCGAAATACATGACGCTGCAGCCGGGCGACGTGGTCTGGCTCGGCACCGACGGCGCGACCGAGCCGGATCTCAAGGACGGCGACGTCGTCGAGGTGATCCAGAAGGACATCGGCGTGCTTCGGAACCCGGTGAAACGCGCCCGCCCCTGACCAGGTTCCATGGAACGATTCTTCGCCACCTGCCCGCGCGGCCTCGAGCAGGTGCTCGCGGCCGAGCTCGCCGCGCTCGGGGCGCACGCCATCAAGACCGTCGATGGCGGCGCGGCATTCGCGGGTGATCTGACGCAGTGCTATGCCGTCAATCTCGAAAGCCGTGTTGCGAGCCGCGTGCTGTGGCAGGTGGGAGACGCGCGCTACCGCAGCGAGCAGGAAATATTCGACGCCGCGCGCGCGCTCCCCTGGGCGCAGCTCTTCGACGTCGGCCGCACCATCCGCGTCTACGTCTCGGCGATCAAGTCCCCAGTGAGAAGCCTCGACTTCGTCACGCTGCGCGTTAAGGACGCGGTGTGCGACGCGTTCCGCGCGGCGCGGGGCCGGCGCCCGGACGTGGACACGGCGGAGCCTGACGTGCGGATCCACGCCTTCCTCACGCGGGACGAGGCAACTTTCTACCTCGACACATCGGGAGAGGCACTCTTCAAGCGCGGCTGGCGCGCCCGCGCGGGCGAGGCTCCGTTGCGCGAGAACCTCGCCGCCGGGATCCTGAGACTCGCCGGGTGGGCAGTGCCCATGCCCCTGCTCGACCCGATGTGCGGCAGCGGCACCTTTCTGGCGGAGGCGGCGATGATGGCGCTCGACGTGGCGCCCGGACTGAACCGCTCGTTCGGGTTCGAGCGACTCGCGAGCTTCGACGCCGGCCGATGGCGGGCGCTGCTGGAGAAGGCGCGTGCCCCGCGCCAGCAGGCGGGCAAGCTCCCGATCTACGGGCGCGACAAGTCCGGAGCTGCGCTCGGGCTGGCGCGGGAAAACCTGGCGGCGCTCGGCCTCACCGATGCCGTCGAACTGAAACAGATGGATGTCCTGGATGGCGGCCCGCCCGCTGCCGAGGGCATCATGGTCATGAATCCGCCGTACGGCGAGCGGCTCGGCGCCAGCGAGGAGCTCAGGGCGTTCTATCCGAAACTGGGCAACGCCCTCAAGCAACGCTACGCGGGCTGGA
>DASWIC010000040.1:0-20689 GCA_036397875.1 Burkholderiales bacterium | reverse complement strand
TTCTTCCGGATCTGCTCGATGACCTGGCTCACCTGGTCGATGTGGCGGCCGTCCGGAGCCGGCCACGAGCGCCACTGATAGCCGTAGACCGGACCCAGCTCGCCACCCGCGCCGGCCCACTCGTCCCAGATCGTGACGCCATGGTCCTTCAGGTAGCGGGTGTTAGTGTCACCCTTCAAGAACCACAGCAGCTCGTGGATGATGGACTTGAGGTGCACCTTCTTGGTGGTGAGCAGCGGAAAGCCCGCGCCAATGTCGAAGCGCAGTTGCGCGCCGAAGATGGAGAGCGTGCCGGTGCCCGTGCGATCGTTCTTGCGCACGCCGTGTTCCAGCACGTGCCGCATCAGGTCGAGATATTGGCGCATCGCCGAGGGATTCAGGCCGGAGGCTGCCGGAATTCTAATGGATTTCGCGCGGGTACGGCTGTTTCAGCATCCACTTCACGATCGCGTCCGCCGTGTCCGCCTCCCTGCCGATGAAGCCATGCGGGGTCATCGCTTCGCATGGCTTGGATTGCGCCGGTGAGCCGCCGGAGACCGCAATGACCGGGTAGCGGTCCGCGAGCCGCTTCGCCTCCGCATAGGGCGTGTAGGCGCAGTCGTCGTGGACGTGGTGAACGAACAGCAGCGGGACCGGGATCGATGAAAAATCGAATCCGCTCAGCCCCGGCCCGCGCCGACCGGCGAGGAACAGCGTCGCAGTCAGCGCCACGCCGTCGACCCGGGTGCCGAGACGATTTCCCGCAGATGCGGCCGAGAGGGTGCCGCGGCTGGTGCCCACGAGAAAGACGGGCAGGCCGGGAAATCGCGACCTGAGGTCCGTCACTACCCGCCCGATGTCCTCCGCGTGCGCGCTGCCCAGCCGGAATTCGTCTTCGAGTCCCTGCGACCGGTCGGATGGCACGTCCATTACCGCGGCAACGATGCCGCTCGCGGTGAACAGGCGCCGGGAACGCACCAGGAAGTTTCCGCGATCGAGCACGGCGCGCCCGGCTTCGCGCTCGAGGTTGACCTTGCCTGCGCCGCCGGGGAACAGTATCGCCACTGCCCGAGCCTTGCCGGCTGCGGGGGACGACAGCAGGTACGGTTGCGTGACACCGCCGCGCGTGGCCAGGATAACGATATCCTCCGCGCTCGCGCTACCGAGGGCAGCGAGTAACGCGAGCGCGGCAACCGGGCGATGCATGCCGCAGATTGTAAGCCAGTGCTCGGTTCTATCGACAGCGTAGCCGGCCTGGACGGCGGCGGCGCCACGGGCCCGGGGGTTATAATCCGCGCTCCTTCCGACCGACGAACCGTGGACTTCTCATGCTGGCCAGGCTCGAGCAGCGCGCAGCGCTCCTTTCCACCGACGATCTGAAACGCGCGAAGCACGTGCTCATGGTGCTGCCTAAAGTGGGCGCGCTCGACGCTCTGAGCGGCGTGCCCGCGGTCGAGGCGCTCTCCGCCGCGCTTTCCCGGCGGACGAAGAAGCTGGCGGAGCTTGCGCAGTCGCCGCTCGCCACCGATCTGGCTCATGGCACGCTGTTGTCGTGGGTCATGGTGGACCCGTCGCGCTCGGTGTTCGAGCAGCAGACGGTTCTGCGCAAGGGCTTGCAACTGCTGCTCGCCGAAAAGCCCGATGAGATCACCATCGGAGTATTCGGACCCGCCACCGCGCGCCGCCGGGCCGCGGAGCTTGCGGTCTACTCCGCATGGGTCAACGGCGCGCGGCTCCCCGAGCGCAAGATGAAGCCCTCGGGCGCGCTGCGGGCGATCCGGCTTCACGGACATGCTTCGGACAACGCATTCGCAGGGCGTCGCGCCGCGGCGGAGGGGAATCTGCTCGCCCGCGAGCTCACGGTGCTGCCGCCGAACGAATTGACGCCGGGGAACTACCGCAAGCGCGTGCGAGAGATTGCGCGGCGCGCGGGCTGGCGGCACGAGGAATTCGACGTCAAGCGCCTGCGCAAGCTCGGCGCCGGCGCGTTCGTGGCCGTGGCGCAGGGCAGCGCGGACGCGGATGCCGCGATCGTGCACCTGTCGTACCGCCACCCGCGCGCGCGGAAATCATTCGCCCTGGTCGGCAAGGGCATCTGTTTCGACACCGGCGGGCACAATCTCAAGACCGCGCGCTCGATGCAGGGCATGTACAAGGACATGAACGGCTCGGCGGTGGCGCTCGGCATTCTGGTGGCGGCCGCCGCGATGAAGCTGCCGGTGCGGCTCGACTGCTGGATGGCGATCGCGCGCAACGACATCGGCCCCCGCGCCTATCTCCAGAGCGAGATCGTCACCGCGTTGAACGGCACCACCATCGAGATCGTGCACACGGACGCCGAGGGACGCATGGTGCTGGCCGATGCGCTGACATTCGCGGCGCGCGAGAAGCCGGACCTCATCGTCGACTTTGCCACCCTCACCGGCAGCATGCACGTCGCGCTCGGCGAGCGCTACAGCGGCGTGTTTGCGACCAGCGAGCAACTGGCGCGGGCGGCGCTCGCCGCGGCTGAGGCGAGTGGCGAGCGCGTGTGCGTGTTCCCGCAGGATGAGGACTACGACGAGGAGCTGGAGAGCGCGATCGCCGACGTCAAGCAATGCACGATGGAAGGCGGCGCCGACCATATCCTCGCCACGCGCTTCCTCAAGCGCTTCGTGGGCGACACGCCCTGGCTGCACATGGACCTGTCGGCGGCGAAGTGCAAGGGGGGCCTGGGCGCGGTCGCGTCGGAGATCAACGGCTTCGGCGTTGCCTGGGGCGTCGAGTTCCTGAAGACGATGCTCGGTCAACCACGCCCGCGGTTCTTGTCCCACACGTAGCGCACGAATCGCTGCCAGCGGTTCTGGGGCTGTGCCAGCTTGTTGTGCTGCTTGCCCGTGGCCCGGTCCCGGGCGTGCCCTTTCTTCACGAGCTCGTGCAGCTCGCGCATCGTCAGCCCGCCGGGGCCTTTCGTCTTGTCCGGTCCAGGTTTGTCAGCCATTGCCGCATGCCGATCGTGAAGGCCCCTATGTTAAACTTCTCTTTGAATTATTTCGAGTTTTGGCCATAAATATCGAGGGGATGTCCCCCTCATGCGCCCCTGCAGCAGGCTCGATTGCGGCAGGACCCGCAGCAGCCAGGAACGAACGCGATGTCGGGCAACACGCTGGGCAAGCTCTTCTGCGTGACCTCTTTCGGGGAGAGTCACGGGCTGGCGATCGGCTGCGTGGTGGACGGCTGCCCGCCGGGAATGGCGCTGTCCGAGGCCGACATACAGCCCGAGCTCGACCGCCGCAAGCCCGGCACCTCGCGTCACGTGACTCAGCGGCGCGAGGAGGACACGGTCGAGATCCTTTCCGGCGTATTCGAGGGCAGGACCACCGGCACGCCGATCGCGCTGCTCATCCGCAACGTCGACGCGCGCAGCAAGGATTATTCGAAGATCAAGGACCTGTTCCGGCCGGGGCACGCCGACTACACCTATCTCCAGAAGTACGGCGTGCGCGACTACCGCGGCGGCGGGCGGCAATCGGCGCGCGAGACCGCGGTGCGGGTCGCGGCGGCGGCGATCGCGAAGAAGTGGTTGCGCGAGAAATACGGCGTCACGGTCCGGGGCTGCATGGCGCAGCTCGGCCCGATCGAGATCCCGTTCAAGTCGTGGGACGCGGTAAGCGGAAATCCTTTTTTCGCGGCCAATGCCGAAATCGTGCCGCAGCTCGAGGAATTCATGGACCGGCTGCGCAAGTCGGGAGACTCCTGCGGCGCGCGCATCACCACGGTCGCCTCGGGCGTTCCGGTGGGCTGGGGCGAGCCGGTGTACGACAAGCTCGACGCCGAACTCGCCTATAACATGATGAGCATCAACGCGGTGAAGGGCGTCGAAATCGGCGCCGGCTTCCGCGCGGTCACGCAGAAGGGCACCGAGCACTCCGACGAGATGACGCCGCAGGGATTTCTCTCCAACAACGCGGGCGGCATCCTGGGCGGCATCTCGACCGGTCAGGACATCGTGATGAACGTCGCGGTGAAGCCCACCTCCAGCATTCGCCTTCCGCGACGCACGATCGACCAGGCGGGCCAGCCCACCGTGATCGAAACCCACGGCCGGCACGATCCGTGCGTCGGCATCCGCGCGACGCCGATCTGCGAGTCGATGATGGCGCTGACGCTGATCGACCACGCGCTGCGCCACCGTGCCCAGAACGCCGACGTCTCGGGCGGGACGCCGCGCATCGCGGCGCAGGCGCCGGCCGAAATGGTCGCCAAGCTGCGCGCCGCCGCGGCGGTCGAGAATCCCGATCCCGACGAGGCGTAGCCCGCCTCGCATGGTCGTGCTCCCCCACCGGCAGCTCGCCGGGTTCTACTTCTTCTATTTCGCCTGGGTCGGCGCCTTCGCGCCGTTCTTCAGTATCTATCTCGACGCCACCGGCCTCTCGCCCGTGGAAATCGGCGTGGTCATGGCCCTGCCGCAGGTGACCCGCATCGTCGCGCCGCATCTGTGGGGCTGGCTCGCGGACGAGAGCGGCCGGCAGGTTCTCCTGGTGCGCGCCGCCGTGCTCGCGGGAACCGTGTGCTGGCTCGGCCTGTTTGCGTCCACGGAGTTCCTGTGGATCTGCGCGGTGGTGCTGGCGGCGGGGTTTTTCCTGAGTGCGGCGCTGCCGCTGGTGGAGGCGACGACGCTGACCCACCTCGGGGAGCACACCGGCCGCTACGGCGCGATCCGGTTGTGGGGATCGATCGGCTACATCGTCGCGGTGGTTGGAGTGGGCTACGCGCTCGACTTCTTCCCGGTGCGCGCGCTGCTGTGGATCGTGGCCGCCTCGCTGCTGGGCACCCTCTTGTCCGCGTTCCTGGTTCCCGACGCGCGGCAGCCCGATCCGGCCGCGGACCGGGAGCCGATCGGGCACATCCTGAAACAGCCTGCCGTCGTCGCGCTGATCGCGGCCTGCGCCCTGATGGCGGTGGCGCACGGGCCGTACTACACGTTCTACTCGATACACCTCGTGGACCATGGCTACAGCAAGGGCTTGACCGGCTGGCTGTGGGCGCTCGGTGTCGTCTGCGAGATCGCGATCTTCCTGTGGCTGCCGCGCCTCTACGCGGCGTTCACGCTGCGCGGCATCCTCATCGCGAGCTTTGCGTTGGCGGCGGCGCGCTTCCTCCTCATCGGCTGGGGCGCCGGGAGCCTCGGCCTCCTGCTGCTGGCCCAAACGCTGCACGCGGCGAGCTTCGGCTCGTTTCATGCCGCGGCGATCGGCATGGTCCACCAGCGCTTCCGCGGCCGGCATCAGGCGCGGGGCCAGGCTATCTACGGCAGCCTCACATTTGGTGTCGGCGGCACGCTGGGCTCGCTCGCGAGTGGCGCCCTGTGGGATCCCGCCGGGCCGGAGCTCACGTTTTCGGCCGCGGCCGCCTGCGCACTTTGCGGCATGCTGCTCATCATCTGGAAGCTCGAACCGGCGCGGCGCGTCCGGCCTCTGTCGTGAACTTAAGCCGTGTGCAATAATCCAAGGATTCCATAAGGTTACGCGACAAATGACGGCCCGGACCCTGTACGACAAGCTGTGGGACAGCCACGTTGCGCACGTGGAGCAGGACGGCACGACGCTGCTCTACGTCGATCGCCATCTCGTGCACGAGGTCACCAGCGCGCAGGCGTACGAGGGATTGAAGCTCGCCGGCCGCAAGCCGTGGCGCGTGGATTCCATCGTCGCGACCGCCGACCACAACACGCCGACCCGCAACTGGGACAGGGGCATCGCGGGCATCGCGGACCCCGTCTCACGGCTGCAGGTCGAGACGCTCGACCGGAACATCAAGGAAACCGGCGCGCGGGCCTATTTCCCATTCCTCGACCGGCAGCAGGGCATCGTGCACGTGATCGGGCCGGAGCAGGGCGCGACGCTGCCCGGCATGACGGTGGTCTGCGGAGATTCGCATACCAGCACGCACGGCGCGCTGGGCTGTCTCGCATTCGGCATCGGCACCAGCGAAGTCGAGCACGTGCTCGCCACGCAGTGCCTGGTGATGAAGAAGACGAAGAGCATGAATATCGTGGTCGACGGCACGCTCGGCAGAGGCGTCTCCGCCAAGGACATCATCCTCGCGATCATCGGGAAGATCGGCACGGCAGGAGGCACCGGCCATACCATCGAGTACACCGGCGAGGCGATCCGCGCGCTCTCGATAGAGGGCCGCATGACCCTCTGCAACATGTCGATCGAAGCGGGCGCGCGCGCCGGCATCGTGGCGGTGGACGAGAAGACGATCGAATACGTGAAGGGCCGCCCGCTGGCGCCCAAGGGCGCGATGTGGGACCGCGCGGTGGCTTACTGGCCGACGCTCGCGAGCGACCCCGGCGCCCGATTCGACAAGGTGGTGAGGCTGGACGCGGGGAGCATCGAGCCCCAGGTCACCTGGGGCACGAACCCGCAGATGGTGACGACGGTCGGCGGCAGGGTGCCCGATCCCGCGCAGGAAACGGATCCGGTGCAGCGCGAATGGATCGAGCGCGCGCTGAAGTACATGGATCTCAAGCCGAACACCCCGATCACGGAGATCCGGCCGGACAAGGTGTTCATCGGCGCCTGCACCAATTCGCGGATCGAGGACTTGCGGGTTGCGGCGCAGGTGGTGAAGGGCAGGAAAATAGCGGCCAACATCAAGCTCGCGATCGTGGTGCCGGGCTCCGGCCTGGTCAAACAGCAGGCGGAGAAGGAGGGTCTCGACCGGATTTTCACGGCGGCCGGCTTCGAATGGCGGGAGCCGGGCTGCTCGATGTGCCTCGGCATGAACGACGATCAACTGTCGCCCGGCGACCGCTGTGCCTCGACGTCGAACCGCAACTTCGAAGGGCGGCAGGGTCCCGGGGGCAGGACCCACCTGGTGAGTCCGGCGATGGCCGCAGCCGCGGCCATCGCGGGTCATTTCGTTGACGTTCGCAGCTTCAACTGACGGAGGCGATCATGAAGCGCATCGCAATCTGGCTGGTGGTCATCTGGGCCGTTGCCCTGACGGGGTGCGAAACCATGAAGGGGCTCGGGAAGGACATGGAAAAGGCCGGCGAGGCGATCCAGAAGAAGGCCGACCGCTAGGAGCCCCATGGAAAAGTTCGTCCGCAAGGAGGGATTGGTCGCGCCGATGGACCGCGCCAATGTTGACACCGACTCGATCATCCCCAAGCAGTACCTGAAGTCGATCAAGCGCACGGGTTACGGCCAGAACCTGTTCGACGAGTGGCGCTACCTCGACCACGGCGAGCCCGGCATGGACCACTCCCGGCGCCCGCTCAACCCGGATTTCGTGCTGAACCTGCCGCGCTATCGCGGCGCCACCGTGCTCCTCGCACGCGAGAATTTCGGCTGTGGCTCCTCGCGCGAGCACGCGCCCTGGGCGCTGCTGCAATATGGTTTCCAGGCCATCATCGCGCCGAGCTTCGCCGACATCTTCCACAACAACAGCCTGAAGAACGGGCTGCTGCTGATCCGGCTCGACTCGAAGATCGTGGACCGGCTGTTCAACGAGGTCCACGGCACCGCGGGCTATCGGCTCGCGGTGGATCTCGAGGCCCAGACGGTGACCACCCCCGGCGGCGAGCGCTTCGGGTTTGACATCGATCCGTTCGCCAAGCATTCCCTCCTGAACGGTCTGGATGAGATCGGGCTCACGCTCAAGCACGCGGACAAGATCCGGACGTTCGAGGCGCAACAACGCGAGCGGCAGCCCTGGCTGTTTGGCTAGGATGAAGATCGCGGTTCTTGCGGGTGACGGCATCGGGCCGGAGATCGTCGCACAGGCGGTGAAAGTCCTGAAGGCGCTGGCGCGCGACGGGCTCAAGCTCGAGCTGGAGGAAGCGCCGTTCGGCGGCGCGGGCGTGGACGCTCACGGCGATCCCCTGCCAGAGCCGACGCTCGGGCTTGCGCGCGCCGCGGACGCGGTGCTGTGCGGCGCGGTCGGCGGGCCGAAATACGATGCGCTGCCGCGGCCGCGGCGCCCGGAGCAGGGGATCCTCAAGTTGCGCAAGGCCCTGGGGCTGTTCGCCAACCTGCGCCCCGCCCTGCTGTTCCCGGAGCTGACCGGCGCCTCCAGCCTGAAGCCCGAGGTGGTGTCGGGCCTCGACATCATGATCGTCCGGGAGTTGACGGGGGACATCTACTTCGGCGAGCCGCGTGGCCGGCGCACGAACGCCGCCGGTGCGCGCGAGGGCTACGACACCATGCTGTACTCGGAGCCCGAGATCCGCCGCATCGCCGAAGTCGGCTTCGCGACGGCGATGAAGCGCAGCCGCCGGCTCACCTCGGTCGACAAGGAGAACGTGCTCGAGACGAGCCGCCTGTGGCGCGAAGTCGTGAGCGACCTGGGCAAGAGGTATCCAGAGGTTGCGCTCACCCACATGTACGTCGACAACGCCGCGATGCAGCTCGTGCGCGCGCCCAGGCATTTCGACGTGATCGTCACCGGCAACCTGTTCGGCGACATCCTGTCGGATGAGGCGTCCATGCTGACCGGCTCGATCGGCATGCTGCCTTCGGCTTCCCTCGATGCGAACGCCAAGGGGCTGTACGAGCCGGTGCACGGCTCGGCGCCCGACATTGCCGGCAAGAACGTGGCGAATCCGCTCGCGACGATCCTCTCCGCCGCGATGATGCTGCGTTATTCGTTTGGCGAGGAGGCGGGGGCGCAGCGCATCGAGGGCGCGGTGAGAAAGGTTCTTGCCGCGGGCTGCCGTACGGCGGACATCTTCGAGCCCGGAACACGGAAGGTCGGTACGCGGGAAATGGGTGACGCCGTTCTTGCCGCCCTTTAGGCGTCAAGTCATGACCCATTACCCATTACGGCTCAATGGCTTGATAGAATAGCGTCGTTGCGGATACCCGGTGGATGTGATGGAAAAAGTGGGCTTTATAGGCTGGCGCGGCATGGTGGGCTCGGTGCTGATGGAGCGCATGCGCGCCGAGCGCGACTTCGACCTGATCGAGCCGGCGTTCTATTCGACTTCCCAGGCCGGAGGCGAAGGGCCCGCGATCGGCAAGAAGGCGCCGCCGGTGCGCAATGCCCGCGACCTGGAGAGCCTCGCGGCGATGGACGTGCTGGTGTCGTGTCAAGGCAGCGATTACACCGCGCAGATCTATCCCGCGTTACGGGCCGCGGGGTGGAATGGCTACTGGATCGACGCCGCCAAAACGCTGCGCATGCAGGACGACGCGGTCATCGTGCTCGACCCGGTGAACCTGCCGCTCATCCGCAGCGCGCTCGCCAGGGGGATCAGAAACTACATCGGCGGCAACTGCACGGTCAGCTGCATGATGATGGGCATGCAGGGCTTGTTCGCGCACGACCTCGTCGAATGGATGACGTGCGCGACCTACCAGGCGGCCTCGGGCGGCGGGGCCCAGCACATGCGCGAGCTGCTGGTGCAGTTCGGGCTGATCAACGAGGAAGTGAAGCGGCTGCTGGCCGATCCCGCCTCCGCGATCCTGGAGATTGACCGCAAGGTGCTCGCCAAGCAGAACGACGGCTCGTTGCCGATGGAGCATTTCGGCGGCGTCCCGCTGGCGGGCAACCTGATCCCGTGGATCGATCAGGACCTGGGCAACGGCGTGTCGCTCGAGGAATGGAAGGGTGGCGCGGAGACGAACAAGATTCTCGGCCGCGGTGGAAGCCCCGGCGCGCCGGCCGTGCCCGTGGACAGCGTTTGCGTGCGCGTCGGGGCGATGCGCTGCCACAGCCAGGCGCTGACCATCAAGTTGAGAAAGGACCTTCCGCTCGAGGAAATCTCCCGGATCATCGCCTCCGCGAACGAATGGGTGCGGGTCATCCCGAACGACCGGGACAGCTCGATCCGCGAGCTGACGCCGACGGCGGTGACCGGCCGCATGCACATTGCGGTCGGACGGCTCCGCAAGTTGTCCATGGGCGGGGAATATCTCGCCGCCTTCACAGTCGGCGACCAGCTCTTGTGGGGCGCCGCCGAGCCGCTGCGACGCATGTTGCGCATCCTGCTCGAAACCAGTATCGATTCGGCGCGTTTTCGGGGTAGTATCGCCAAAGGCAAAGCCGCGGTTGACGCGTGATGGAGCGCGCTCCGGGAGGATCGGTGGATTCAAGCGGCAACGCCATAAAATTGAATGAATTGAGATAGGTCAGGCGAATACCTAGATGCAATCTGAGCTTGCAACGCTAACTAATTGATGTTAATCTGTTTGCCCTAAAAAATCCGGGGGTGCCGTTGTGCGCGAAACCAACGTGAAGACCTGGCTGGTGGCGCTAATTATTGCGCTGCTGCCCTGTGTTGCGGGCGCCGCCGGCCTGGGGCGACTCACGGTGTTGACCGCGCTCGGCCAGCCGCTCGTCGCGGAAATCGAGCTGGTCGCGGTGACGCCGCAGGAATTGTCTTCGCTCAACGCGCGCCTCGCGTTGCCTGATGCCTACCGTGACGCGAATCTGCAATACAACGTGGCGCTGACCGGCGCGCAAGTGACGGTCGAGAAGCGTCCCAACGGCCGGTCCTACCTCAAGGTCGTGACGACCCGCGCGGTTACCGAGCCGTTCATCGATCTAGTGGTTGAATTGACGTGGGCGGCGGGGCGTCTGACGCGCGAGTACACGGCGTTGCTCGATCCTCCCGGAATCCCGCCGCTACCCGCGACTCCGATGATGTCAGCCGCGCCGGAGGCGCGTCCTGCGCCGGCGCCCGCACCCATGCTGGCGCCCGCGCCCGAACCGGCGCGCGCACCCGAACCCGCGGTCGCCCCGGCACCCGCGCCAGTGCCGCCGGTGACCGTTGAATCGCAACCCGCACCCGCGGCAATACCCACACCCGTACCCGCTCCGGTCGCGCCGGTGGTATCGAGCCCGGTGATCGCGACGCCGATGACCGCGAGCAATGAGTACGGGCCGATCGAGCGCGGCGAAACGCTTGGCAAGATCGCGCGCAGCGTGATGCCGGAGGACGTGTCGCTGGAACAGATGCTGGTGGCGCTCTACCGCACCAATTCCGAGGCGTTCATCCGGAAGAACCTCAATCTCGTGCGGGCCGGCAAGATACTGCGCGTCCCGGACCGGGACGAGATCGACGCGATCTCGCGCGGCGAGGCGTTGAAGGAGTATCGCGCCCATGTCGCAGAGTGGAACGACTATCGCCAGAGGCTCGCCGAGGCGGCCGTCACCGTTGCCGCGGAAAAGAGCACCACCGTGAGCGGCAAGATTGCGACCAAGGTCAAGGATAAGGCGGCCGCGGGCACGCCGAAGGACGTCGTCAGGCTGTCGAAGGGCGAGCCGGCAGACGCCGCAGCGGGCACCGCGGCGGGCAAGGGCAAGCCGCGCAGCAGCGCGGAACGCATTCGCATCCTGGAAGAAGAGGCGATCGCGCGCGAGAAGGCGCTGGCCGAGGCCAGTTCGCGCATCACGCAGCTCGAGAAAACCATCCAGGACATGAAGAAGCTCGCAGAACTGAAGAGCCCGGGAATGGCGGCGGCGCAGCAGCAGGCGCAGCGCGCGACCGCGCCGGTTGCAAAGCCCGCGCCGCAGCCCACGCCGGTTGCGAAGCCCGTGCCGAAGCCCACGCCCGCGAAACCCGAAATGGTTGCAGTCGCGAAGCCGGTGACGGCCCCGGCGCCGGCGCCGAAGCCGGCTGCCGCACCCACACCGACACCGCAACCTCAGCCCGCGGCCCGACCGAAGGCAAAGCCGGCGCCTCTGCCTCCCATGCAGGAGCCCGAGCTGATGGATGAGATCATGGCAGTGGCGAGCAATCCGCTCTACCTTGGCGCGGGCGGCGCCATTGTGCTCGGCGGGCTCGCGTTCTGGATGGTGCGCCGGCGCCGCGCGGTGGGCGGCCGAAGCGATAGTCCGCCCATCGCCCCTAGACTGGGGATGGCGGCTGCCGCGACGGCGGGGGCAGCCGCCGTGACGGGATACACCGCCGAAGATTCGACAGTCGAAACGGCGGCGGCCGCGTCCGTTGACGACGTCGATCCGTTGCAGGAAGCCGAGGTCTACATCCAGTACGGGCGCGATGGCCAGGCCGAGGAGATCTTGAGGGATGCGCTGGCCAGAAAGCCCGGACGCGAAGACGTGCAGCTGAAGCTCCTCGAGGTCTATGCCGGGCGCAAGGACAAGGACGCGTTCGGCCGGGTCGCGGCCGATCTCAGCAGGCAGACCGGCGGCGCCGGCGCCAACTGGCTGAAGGCGGCGGCAATGGGCTTCGCGCTCGATCCGGCGAATGCGCTGTACGAAGCCGGCAGGGACGCGACGACGGCCACGGTGGTCCGGCCCGTCGGCACCTCGTCGGAAATCGATCTCGATCTCGGCGGCAGCGGCCTGCCCCGCGTTTCGACCGACATCATGCTCGACGCGGGAGCGGTGGAAGCGGCAACCGTGGTCACGGACACCTCGATACTGGGTGCTATGGCGGCCAACACGGTCAAGATGGCTGAACCTCCCCGTGCACCGATGCCGGACTTCACGCTCGAGGTGCCGCCGGCAGGCGTCAGCGCCGAGACCGATATCGCGCTCGAGGCAGGGGAGCCGGAACGCAACGCCAATGTCATCGATTTCCAGATCGAGCTGCCCAGGGCCGCGGAAGAGCCTGCCACCGTGACGTCCGCGGAGTCAGCGGATGCCGGACTGGATTTCAAGATCGAAGGGCTCGATCTGAAGCTCGAGAAGGAACCGAGCACCATGCCGGCCGGCGCGGGGAAGGATGGTCACTGGTACGACGTGCAGACCAAGTTCGATCTGGCCAAGGCGTACCAGGAAATGGGGGATCGGGACGGCGCCAAGGAGATTCTGCAGGAGGTCATCAAGGAAGGCGACGGCGAGCAGCAGTCACAGGCGCAGAAGCTGATGGACAGCCTGGGATAGCAGGACGGGCACCAGATCGAACCGCGGCAGTGCAAACTGTCGCGGTTTTTCTTTTTCGGGGACATGAGAATCGCACTCGGAGTGGAGTACAACGGCAGCCGGTTCTGCGGCTGGCAGACCCAGCCGCAGGGCTGCGCGGTACAGGACGCCCTGGAGCGGGCGCTGGCCGAGGTCGCCGAGGAGCCGGTGGGCACGATCTGCGCCGGGCGCACCGACGCGGGCGTGCATGCGCTCGGCCAGGTCGTGCATTTCGATACGGGCGCGGACCGTCCGGAAACGGCCTGGGTGCGCGGCGTGAACACGCTGCTGCCGCCGGCCTGCGCCGTCCATTGGTCGCGCCCGGTCGCGCAGGAGTTTCATGCGCGCTATGCGGCGATTTCCCGCTGCTACCGCTACGTGCTGCTGAACCACCCGGTGCGGCCGGCGCTCGACGACGCGCGGACCGGCTGGTTCCACCTGCCGCTGGAGACGGAGCGCATGCAGCGCGCCGCCCGCCTGCTCATCGGCGAGCACGATTTCAGCGCCTTCCGCAGCGCCGAGTGCCAGGCCCGCACGCCGGTGCGCACCATGACGCGGCTCGAGGTCGCGCGCCACGGTGACCATGTGGTGTTCGAACTGTGCGCCAATGCGTTCCTGCACCACATGGTGCGCAACATCGTGGGCTGCCTGATTTATGTCGGCAAGGGCAAGTATCCGCCGGAGTGGCTGGGCGACGTGCTGGACGGTCGCGACCGCGCCCGGGGAGCGCCCACTGCGGTGGCCGCGGGGCTGTATCTGGCGAGGGTCGAGTACGAGGCGCGCTGGGGATTGCCGGAGGCGCCGCGGCGAACGCTCCTGGATCTGGACGCCAGTCCACCGGTGACCCGCCACGAGTCACGAGCAACGAGTCACGAGTAACGGAATCATGGCGACGGCAGTCAAGATCTGCGGCATTACGCGCATCGAGGATGCGCTTGCGGCGGCGCGTGCCGGCGCATTTGCCATCGGGCTCGTGTTCTATGCGCCGAGCCCGCGTTGCGTCACGCCCGCGCAGGCCCGGGACATCACCGGCGCGCTGCCTCCGACCGTGACGACGGTTGGCGTATTCGTGGATCCGGCGGAAACGGAGGTGCGCACGACGATCGCCGAAGCGCCGCTCCAGCTGCTCCAGTTCAGCGGCTCCGAGCGCCCCGACTTCTGCCGCCGCTTCGGGCGGCCCTACATCAAGGCCGTGCACATGAGAGCGGGTGTGGATTTGCTACAATACGCGCGGGATTATCACGACGCCAAGGCGTTGCTGCTCGATGCCACCGTCGAGGGCTTGCACGGGGGCAGCGGTGTGCCCTTCGACTGGAATTTGATACCGCGCGGTGTGCCGCTGCCGGTGATCCTGTCAGGCGGCTTGACCGTTGCCAACGTCAAGGACGCCGTGCGCCGCACGCGGCCGGATGGGGTCGACGTTTCGAGCGGCGTTGAATCCGCCAAGGGCGTCAAGGACGCGGCGAAGATCGCCGCGTTCATCAAAGGGGTGCGCGATGCGGATGGTTGATCTCCCCGATGCGCGCGGCCATTTCGGGCCGTACGGCGGGGTGTTCGTCTCCGAGACGCTGATCCAGGCGCTGGACGAGCTGAGGAACACCTACGCCCGTTATCGCAGCGACCCCGAATTCCAGGCGGAATTCGCCTTCGAGCTGAAGCATTATGTCGGCCGGCCGAGCCCGGTGTATCACGCGCGGCGGTGGTCGGAGCGATTCGGCGGCGCCCAGCTCTACCTCAAGCGCGAAGACTTGAACCACACCGGCGCGCACAAGATCAACAATGTCATCGGCCAGGCGCTGCTCGCGCGGCGCATGGGCAAGCCGCGGGTCATCGCCGAGACCGGAGCCGGCATGCACGGCGTCGCGGCGGCCACGATCGCCGCCCGCTACGGCATGGAGTGCGTGGTGTACATGGGCACCGAGGACGTCAAGCGCCAGCTGCAGAACGTCTATCGCATGAAGCTCCTCGGCGCGACCGTGGTGCCCGTGGAAAGCGGCTCGAAGACGCTGAAGGACGCGTTGAACGAGGCGATGCGCGACTGGGTGGCGAACGTCGAGCGCACCTTCTACATCATCGGCACGGTCGCCGGCCCCCATCCGTATCCGATGATGGTGAGGGATTTCCAGACCGTGATCGGCGTCGAGGCGCGCGATCAGATCCAGGAGCTCGCGGGCCGGCTGCCCGATGCCGTGCTCGCCTGCGTGGGAGGGGGATCGAACGCCATCGGCATCTTCCATCCGTTCATTCCCGACGAGCGCGTGCGGTTGATCGGCGTCGAAGCGGCCGGTCACGGGCTCGAGAGCGGCAAGCACGCGGCGACCTTGTGCGCGGGGCGGCCCGGGGTCCTGCACGGCAACCGCACCTATCTGCTGCAGGATGAGAACGGGCAGATCATCGAGACCCATTCGATTTCGGCCGGCCTCGACTATCCGGGGGTGGGTCCCGAGCATGCGTGGCTCAAGGAGAGCGGACGCGCCGAATATGTTGCGATCACGGACGAGGAGGCCTTGCAGGCGTTTCACGACCTGTGCCGGCTGGAGGGCATTATTCCGGCGCTGGAGTCCGCGCACGCGCTCGCCTACGCCGCGAAGATCGCTCCGCGCATGCGGACGGAGCAGATTCTGCTCGTCAACCTTTCCGGCCGCGGCGACAAGGACATGCATACCGTTGCCGAGCGCTCGGGCATCAAGATCTAGCATGTCCCGAATCGCGACGACATTCGCTCGACTGAGGGAGCAGGGCAAGAAAGCCCTGATCCCCTTCATCACCGCGGGTGACCCCGATCCCGGGCTCGCCGTGCCCCTGATGCATGCGCTTGCCAGGGCGGGCGCCGACGTGATCGAGCTGGGCGTGCCGTTTTCCGATCCCATGGCCGATGGTCCGGTGATTCAACGCTCGAGCGAGCGGGCGTTGAAGCGCGGTGTCTCGCTGCGGGGCGTGCTGGGATTTATCGCAGAGTTCCGCAGGACGGATCGCGACACGCCCGTGGTGATCTTTGGCTACGCCAACCCGATCGAGTCGCTGGGCGTGGAGAGATTCGCAGACGCCGCCAAATCCGCCGATGCCGACGGCGTGCTGGTCGTCGACTATCCGCCGGAGGAGGCGGGCGAGCTGGTGCAGGCTCTCGATGCGCGCGGGCTCGACATGATATTCCTGCTCTCGCCCACCACCACCGACGAGCGGCTCGAGCGCATCGCGCGGCTCGGTCGCGGCTACCTCTATTACGTCTCGCTGCGCGGCGTGACGGGTGCCGCCAACATCGACCTCGCGGACGTCGCCGCGCGCGTGCGGCGCGTGCATGAATTCACGCGGCTGCCGGTGGGCGTCGGCTTCGGTATCCGCGACGCGGGGAGCGCCCGCGCGATCGGCGCGGTGGCCGACGCCGTCGTGATCGGCAGCGCGCTGATACAGGAGATGGAAAAGGCGCCGCGGGACAAGGTCACGGAGCGGGCCGCTGCATTCCTCGCCCCGATCCGCGAAGCGCTCGACAACCTCGCGGCGGTCAAGGTATGAGCTGGCTCCAGAAGCTGCTGCCCCCCAAGATCAAGCGCGAGGTAGGCAGCCCGCGCAAGATGGTCCCCGAGGGGCTATGGAGCAAATGCGATTCGTGCGAAGCGGTGCTCTACCGCGCCGACCTCGAGAAGAATCTCCACGTCTGCCCGAAGTGCGCGCATCACAACCGCATCGCGGCGCGCGAGCGGCTCGACAGCCTGCTCGACCGCGAAGGCCGCTATGAAATCGGCGCGGATGTGGTGCCGGTCGACAGCCTCAAGTTCAAGGACAGCCGGCGTTACCCCGAGCGCATCGAGGAGGCGCGCAACGACACCGCGGAGGAGGAAGCGCTGGTGGTGATGCAGGGATCAATCAAGGCGATCCCGGTGGTGGCGGCGGCGTTCGAATTCGGCTTCCTCGGCGGCTCGATGGGCTCGGCCGTGGGCGAGCGCTTCGTGCGCGGCGTGCAGGCGTGCCTGGAGCAGCGGCTGCCCTACATCTGCATCACCGCGAGCGGCGGCGCGCGCATGCAGGAGGGGCTGTTCTCGCTCCTGCAGATGGCCAAGACCTGCGCTGCGCTGACCGAGCTCGCGCACGACCGGCTGCCGTTCATCACGATACTGACCGATCCCACGATGGGCGGGGTATCCGCGAGCTTTGCCATGATCGGCGACGTCGTGATCGCGGAGCCCGGCGCGTTGATCGGGTTTGCGGGGCCGCGCGTGATCGAGCAGACGGTGCGCGAGACCCTGCCCGAGGGCTTCCAGCGCTCCGAGTTTCTGCTCAAGCACGGCGCGATCGACATGATCGTCGACCGCCGCGAGATGCGGGACAAGCTGGCGGGCCTGCTCACGGTGCTGCTCAAGTTGCCTGCGGCAACTTGATAGTTTCCAGTTGCCAGTTGCAAGTTTCCAGTTGGTCGATGGCCAGCTTAACCCAGCTTTACCTTGAGCCTCGAAACCCGAAACTCGAAACTGGAAACGCTCCAGCAGTGGCTGGAGTACATCGAGCGGCAGCATCCGAAGACCATCGCGCTCGGGCTCGATCGGGTCGCCCGGGTCCGCGACGCGCTCGGGCTTGCGCCCGCGTTTCCGATCATCACGGTGGGCGGCACCAATGGCAAGGGCTCGGTGTGCGCAATGCTGGAGGCGATCCTGCATTGCGCCGGCTACCGTGTCGGCCGCTACACTTCGCCGCACCTGCTGCGTTTCAACGAGCGCGTGCGCGTTGCGCGCATGGACGCGCGCGACGAGGAGCTGGCGCAGGAATTCGCCGCGGTGGAGCGCGCCAGGCAGGACGTGCCGCTCACGTATTTCGAGTACGGCACGCTCGCCGGCGTCAGGTTGTTTGTCGACCGGCGCGTGGATGTCGCCGTGCTGGAGATCGGGCTGGGCGGGCGGCTTGACGCGGTCAACGCTTTCGACGCCGACTGCGCGGTGGTCACCACCGTGGATATCGACCACGTCGATTTCCTGGGAGGGGACCGCGAGGCGATCGGCCGCGAGAAGGCCGGCATTTTCCGCGCCGGCCGGCCCGCGGTTTGCGCTGATTCCGCGCCGCCGTCGAGCCTCCTTCAGCATGCGGCCGAGATCGGGGCGCGGCTGTTGCGTATCGACATCGAGTTCGGCGCCACGCCGCAGGGCAGGCAATGGCAGTACTGGGGGCCGCGCGGCAGACGCAGCGCGCTGCCGTTCCCCGCGCTGCGCGGCACCTGCCAGCTCGCCAATGCGGCCGCAGCGGTCGCCGCGCTCGAGTCGATGCGCGAGCGCCTGCCCGTTGCTGTCAACGATATCCGCGCGGGGCTGCTGCAGGCTGATATTCCCGGCCGCTTCCAGGTGCTGCCGGGACGGCCGTCAGTGATCCTCGATGTGGCGCACAACCCCCAGGCGGCGCTCGCGCTCGCCGCGAGCCTCGCCGCGATGGGCGGGAGCGGTCGGGTGCTCGCCGTGTTCGCCATGCTCCGGGACAAGGACCTGGCCGGCGTCGTCACCGCAGTGCGATCACAGGTGGCGCACTGGTTCATTGCCGGACTGGACGGGGCGCGTGGGGCCGGTGTGGCGGATCTCCGGAAGGCGCTCACCACGGGCGGCGTCACGGCGGTGACAGAGTGCAGGGATGTCGCCGCCGCCTACACGCAAGCCTGTGATATAGCGACGGAAAATGATAGAATTTTGGTGTTTGGATCGTTTTACACCGTGGCCGCGGTGATGCAGTTGCGAGAGCGCCGGAAGGGCGTCCCCGGCCAGGGGTAGCAGCCGGGGAGATCAGGGGTATCGAAACCGTGCAGATGGCCGGGTGGCGGCGGTAGATGGCGCGAGCGATCAGCGACGAGGAGCTCCAGCTCAAACGACGCGCGAGGCGGCGTCTGATCGGCGCCATCGTGCTGGTGGCCGCCATCGTCGTTGTGCTGCCCATGGTGCTCGATACCGAGCCCAGGCCGGTCAGCCAGAACATCAGCGTCCGCATTCCGTCCCCCGACGCGGGCGCTTTCACTCCCAAAGCCGCGCCCCCTCCGGCGTCCAGGGCGCCCGCGAGTAAGTCCATGACGATGCGGTCGGACGAGAAGGCCGCCGCCGCGCCGACGGCTTCCCAGGAAGCGCCCAAGCCGGCGGCGCAGCCGGAGGCGAAGCCGGCCCAGGCGGCAAAGCCCAAGGCGCCGGCCACGGCCACGGCGAAGTCCGTCAGGCCGGTGGCCCCGGCCGCGAGCGGCCCGTTCGTGGTTCAGGTCATCGCGCTCGCCGACGCGGAAAAGGCGCGACGGATGCAACAGCAGATCGCCGCCGCGGGCATCAAGTCCTACACCGAGGTCGTCAAGACGGTGAAGGGCGACGTGACGCGGGTGCGGGCGGGACCCTTCGGCACGCGCGAGGCTGCCGAGAAGGCGCGGGATCAGTTGAAATCGCTCGGCATGAACGGCAACGTCACCACGAGGTGAACGTGACGGTCGTTGACATCATTGTGATCGCAATCCTCGGAATTTCGATCGCGTTCGGCGCATGGCGCGGCCTGGTGCGCGAGGTGCTGGCGCTGGTCGCCTGGGTGGCGGCATTCCTGATCGCGAACCTGCTCGCGCCGGATGCCGCAAAGCTCCTCCCGCGGGCCATGGCGAACGAGGAACTCCGGCTGCTGGTGAGCTTCGTGGTCGTGTTCATTGCGGCGCTGGTCGGTCTGAGCGTGCTGGCCATACTGGCGTCGAAACTGGTACGAATCATCGGCCTTGGCCCGTCCGACCGGGTGGTGGGCGGCCTCTTTGGCCTGGTGCGGGGGCTGCTGGTGGTGATGATACTGGTGCTGCTGGCGGGGCTCACCACCGTGCCGCGCCAGCCGATGTGGCGCAATGCGATACTGAGCGCTCCGCTGGAAGCCTTCGCCGGTTACATCAAGGCGTGGCTGCCGTCGGACCTGTCGAAGCGCATCAGGTACTAGGCGCACCGGAAGCCCTCGAGGAAGCGCGATGTGCGGAATCGTCGGAGTCGTCGCAAAGAACGCGGTTAACCAGCTGCTCTATGACGGGTTGCTGGTGCTGCAGCACCGCGGCCAGGACGCGGCCGGCATCGTTACGGCCGAGGGCCCCACCTTCCACATGCACAAGGGGCCGGGCATGGTGCGCGACGTGTTCCGGACCCGCAACATGCGCGCGCTCACCGGCTCCTCCGGCATCGCGCACACGCGTTATCCGACCGCCGGTTCCGCGTGGTCGGGGGCGGAGTCGCAGCCGTTTTACGTGAATTCCCCCTTCGGCATCGTGCTCGGCCACAACGGAAACCTTACCAACACCGAGCAGCTGAAGAACGAGTTGTTCCGCCAGGACATGCGGCACGTCAATACCAACTCCGACTCGGAAGTGCTGCTCAACGTGCTCGCGCACGAATTGCAGGAGGGCGCCACCCACTACAAGCTCGACCCGGCGACCATCTTCGCGGCGGTCTCGGGCGTCTACCGCCGTTGCCGCGGCGCGTATGCCGTGGTGGCGATGATCGCGGGCTACGGGTTGCTTGCCTTCCGCGACGCCCACGGCATCCGGCCGCTGGTGTTCGGGCGGGCCGAGACCGAGCACGGCTATGATTACATGGTCGCCTCGGAAAGCGTGGCGCTGGACTCACTGGGATTCCAGGTGGTGCGCGACGTCGCGCCAGGAGAGGCGATCTTCATCGATCAGGACGGCCATTTCTACAGCCGCCAGTGCGCCGCCGAGGCCTCGCTCAACCCGTGCATCTTCGAGTTCGTCTACCTCGCGCGGCCCGACTCGGTGATCGACGGCATCTCGGTCTACGAGACGCGGTTGCGGATGGGCGTGAGCCTCGCCGAGAAGATCCAGCGCCAGTACCGCCACATCGACATCGACGTCGTGATCCCG
>DASWIC010000039.1:0-6665 GCA_036397875.1 Burkholderiales bacterium | reverse complement strand
CTTCATCGGGCACGACATCCACCCCGCCGTCCTCGGCGATTCCGTCACCGGGGAAGCGCGCGAGGTCGCGAAGGTATACGGCGCGCTCGCGCGGGAAATCAGGCAGCATGGACTGCCCTACCAGCCGCCGGTGGCGCTCATTTCGGGCGGCGAGACCACGGTCACGGTGCGCGGCAAGGGGCGCGGCGGCCGCAACGCGGAATTCCTGCTGGCGCTGGCGGTAGACCTGAATGGCGCCGAGAACATCCACGCCCTCGCCTGCGATACCGACGGCATCGACGGCTCCGAGGACAACGCCGGCGCCACGCTCGCGCCCGACTCCCTCGCGCGCGCCGGAAAGAAAAAGCTCGACCCGAAGCGGCTCCTCGCCGACAACGACGGCTACGGCTTCTTCTCCGCGCTCGGCGACCTCGTCGTCACCGGCCCCACCCGTACCAACGTCAACGACTACCGCGCGATACTGGTAACCGGCAGGGCGTAAGCTTGCTTCGTTCTGGTGCTTGGAATAGATTGCCCGATACCTGAACGCCTGATCTTGAAGCGGAAAGCACGCAAGGGAGGATCGGCATGAACTACGCAACACGAGTCAACGGGCGTTTGCCTGGGGGACTCGAGTGGCTGGTTGCACAGTGGCGGCCGCTGGCCGCGATCGCGCTCGGTCTGGCCGTGCTCTACGTCGTGGGATTCGCCGGTCCGGAACGGATCCACAACGCAGCCCACGACGCGCGCCACAGCCTCAACTTCCCGTGTCACTGACGGGCGCGTTGCCGCGCGGCGCCTCGCTGCGCGGGTTGCTGCTGCCCGCGCTCGCAGCGGGTATTGCGGCCGGCGCGGTCGCGACGGTGCTGCAGGAGCTGTTCCTGATCCCGCTGATCCTGCAAGCCGAGACGCTGGAAGCGGCCGGACAAGTTGGCACGGCAGCGGCGTGGGAGCCCCAGGCCGGCCTGGAGCGCGCGCTCTACACCCTGCTGTTCAACTGCCTCGGTGCGTTCGGTTTCGGGCTGCTGCTGGCGGGTTGCTACGCGCTACGCGGCGGCGCAACCTGGCCGCTCGGGCTGTTGTGGGGGCTGGCCGGTTTCGCGAGCTTTTCCGCGGCGCCCGCCCTTGGATTGCCGCCCGAATTGCCCGGTGCCGCCGCAGCCGACCTCTCTGCGCGGCAGTTGTGGTGGGTCGCCACTGCACTCGGCACCCCCGCCGGTCTGGCCTGCCTCTTCCTCACGCGACCGATCGGGATGCGCGTGCTCGGCCTGCTGCTGATCGGGGCACCGCATCTCGTGGGCGCACCGCATTCGTCCGAGTTGCAGAGCGCAATTCCCGAGGCTCTCAGCCGCTCCTTCTCCATCGGCTCGCTGGCGGTGTCGGCGGTAATGTGGCTGATACTGGGCGCGGTCACCGCTGCGCTTGCGCCGCACGATCCGGCGGGCCACGGCTGATCCCGGCGAGCCGGAGGACGCGCTGACAAATGGTGTCGGCGACGGCGCGGTGATCGGATATTCGCGCGTAACAGCTGCGCCGATGCTTTGCTGTGCTATGCTGAATCACACTTGGCCCGAACCACTCGCTGAACATGAGTGACAAGCCCCTCAACAAGGGACCTCAGGACCTGGGGGGCGCGGCCGCGGGGCCGATCGACACGACCGACCACGGCATGAAGTTCTGGGAGAAGCAGGCCAACGCGCTGCGCAGCACCCTGGGCCTGAAGAAGATCGTCCGGGTGGACGAATTGCGCCGCGCCGCCGAGGACTTGGGCGACCGGTACTACCAGCTCGCCTACTTCGAGCGCACCACCATGGCGCTGCGCACCCTGCTCATCGAGAAGGGCCTCATCACGAAGGCCGAGCTCAAGGCCAGGATGACGGAAGTGCGGGGACGGTTCGATGCCAAGTAGGCGCACGCGGGCGCGGAATGCGCTTCCATCCACCTATACCCCGGCGCCCGGCCACCGCTTCGACGTGGGCGACCAGGTCATGATCAAGCGCGCGTATCCACCCGGCCACCGGCGCACGCCCTATTACATCCGCGGCAAGGAAGGCGTGATCGAGCGCATCTGCGGGGCCTTCCCGAACCCCGAGGAGTTGGCCTACGGGTTCGATGGAGAGCCCGCGAAGGTGCTGTATCGCGTGCGCTTCCAGCAGAAGCACGTGTGGCCGGATTACGCGGGCCCGGCGCGCGACGTCATCGAGATGGAAATCTTCGAGCACTGGCTGGTCCCCGCCTCGGGACGGGCGAAGCCGGCCACACCGACCCAGAGTGGATGATCGACATGAGCGATACCGCCTTCGACTACTACGCGCGCAGGAAACACGACCACGAGCACGACGATCACGCCCCGGCGGCCGGGGAAGCCGAAGGCCCGCCCTCGGAATACGAGATCATGAGCCGCGCCATGCAGGAGCTGCTCGAGGCCAAGGGCGTGGTCACGGCCGAGGAGATCCGGCGGCGGATGGAGACCTTCGAGGAAGAGTTTCCCTACCGCGGATCTCTGGTAATCGCCCGCGCGTGGACCGATCCCGCGTTCAGGCAGCGGCTGCTGAAGGACGGCAAGGCCGCGTGCGCCGAGATGGGCGTGGAGCTCGAGGCGACCCGCCTGATCGCGGTCGAGAACACGCCGGACGTCCATAACGTCATCGTCTGCACGCTGTGCTCGTGCTATCCGCGCGAGCTGCTCGGCATGCCGCCCACCTGGTACAAGAGCGACAACTACCGCGCGCGCGTGGTACGCGAGCCGCGCTCCGTGCTGAAGGAGTTCGGCACCGTCCTGCCGGATAACGTCACCGTGCGCGTGCACGACTCCAACGCGGACATGCGCTACGTGGTAGTCCCGATGCGGCCGCAGGGAACGAAGGGCTGGAGCGAGGACCGGCTCGCGGAGATCCTGACGCGCGACACGCTCGTCGGGGTAACCGTCCCCCGCGTGCCGGCGAAGGGTTAGCTACCCCAAACTGACGGTCTAACGGCTCCCGGCACGCGCCGCGCGTTTTTGCCGCGGGCCCCTGGCTGCGGGAACCGTCGCCTGAGCGAGCTCGCGTATGTCGGTGAGCGACCGGGCACGCCGGGCGAGCTCCAGCAGCCCTTCTGCGCCCGCCGCGCCCAGCGCGCGCGCGGCGCAGTCCATGAACTTCGCGGACCGGTCCCGCTCGGTCATTGGCCAGGCGGGCGAACCGGGCACGCGGTCGATCCGCACCTCGAAATTCCCGCGCGACGTCCGCACGGCAAGGTCGTTATGGCCCGATATGCCGGAGTAGAGCTTGTCGTCGGCAATGGCGTAGCGCCGCACCCTGCGCATCAGCTCGCGCGCCCGCGGCCGCTTGACCATCGCATCGGTGAACGTCTCCAGGGTGAGGCCGCGGTCGAGCAAGGCCGCCGCCGCCGCATATTCGACGCTGAACTTGCCCTCGAGCCCGGTCTGCGGGTCGCGGCTCACCAGCGCGGTGTCGCCGCCGGGCAGGAATCCGATGGCGATCTCGTCGATGTCCTCCGCCTGCAGTCGGTGCTGCTCCATCAGATTGAAGATCCCGCCCAGCGTGCGGTGGCTGGAATAGCAGCACGGCCAGCGCTTCACGTAGAGGCCGGGCTCGATGATTTCCCAGGGCCGGCCCAGGCCGCTTTCCAGATCGGAGAGCGCCTCTCCAGGGCGATCCCCGCGATAGGTGTCGAGCGCGCCGCCCTTGCCGTCGAGGATCTCCTCGTTCGAAGTGAACCCATTGCGCGCCATCCATGCCGACAGCACGCCGCAGCGTGCGGCGTGCCCGGCATGAAACGGCTTGGTCATGGTCCCGAAATTGCGGACGAGCCCGCTCATCTGCGAAGCGGCGAGGCCCCAGGCGCGCCGCAGGCCGCCCGCGTCGAGGCCGTAGAGCCGGGCCGCCACCGCCGTCGCGGCGAGCGTGCCGACCGTGCAGGTCGAGTGCCAGCCGCGCAGGTAATGGCTGTGCCCGAGGGCGCGCCCGAGCTTGCCCGCGATTTCCACGCCGAGCACGCAGGCCGCGAGCACTTGCTCCCCCGACGCGCCGACTGACTCGCCTACGGCCAGCGCGGCCGGCATCAGGGTCGCGCTGGGATGGCCGCGCACGCTGGGGTGGGTGTCGTCGAAGTCGAGCGCGTGGCTCGCAATGCCGTTGGCGAAGGCAGCCTCGGCCGGCGAAGACGCGAGGTCCCGGCCCCAGCACGCCGCTTGCGGCTTCGCGCCCAGCTCGCGCACCCAGCGCGCCGCGAGCTCCCCCACCGGCTCGCGCGAGCCCGCCAGGGCGACCCCGACGGTGTCGATCAGCGCGTCGCGCGCCGCGGCCATTGCCGGCTCCGGCAAATCGGAAATCCGGGTCTCTATCGCGAACCGCGCCAGCGTCTCGGTAAACATATGCGCTTCTCCGTCTTCTCTCAGGCTACACCCGTCAACCGCTCGCTGCACGGGCGGCGCCGATGCCGGCGATGCGGCCGAAAACCGTGCCGGAAACCAGCCCCGTGCCGGCCGGATAGTTGAAATAGAACAGACCGCCGACCATCTCGCCCGCGGCGTGGAGTCCGGCGATGGGATTGAAGTTTACGTCCAGCACCTGGCCGGTCTCGTGGTTGATCCGCAGCCCCCCGAACGTGAAGGTGATGCCGCAGGTCACGCCGTAGGCCTCGAACGGCGGCGTATCGAGCGGATTGGCCCAGTTCGACTTCGGCGGCTCGATCCCCACCGTGCAGCGCCCGTCCTTCGCCGCATGATTGAATGGTACGCCGGTCCGCACGGCGGCGTTGAAGGCGCGCACCGTCTTGAGGAACCCCTCGGGGTTGACGCCCTCCATTTTCGCGGCGAGCGCCTCGAGCGTGCTGGCGGTGAAGCGCGTCACGTTGCGGCCGCTGTATTCCTGCTTGAGCAGTGCTTTCACCTTGGCATCGAATACCTGGTAGGCAAATTGCCCGGTCTGCTTCAATACCTCGGCGCCGTACTTGGCGTAGGTGTAGTTGTAGAAATCGGCCCCCTCGTCCACGAAGCGCTTGCCTTCGGCATTGATCATGATGGACAGGGGATAGCTGTGCCGGTACGGATCGTGCGAGCGCTCGACCTCGCCGAACTCCGGCGCGTGGCGCTCCCACGACACCGCGTGGCGCCCCGACCAGTTGCCGTAGGGGCAGGCCCCGATGTCGAGCGCCATCTTCAATCCGTCCCCCATGTTGAAGCGCGTGCCGCGCACTTTCGCGAGCTCCCAGCCGGGCCCGAGATAGCGCGCGCGCCACTCGGGGTTGGACTCGAAACCGCCGCAGGCAAGCACCACCGCGCCGGCGCGGAACTCGACCGCCTTGCCATCGCGCCTGGCGCGCGCGCCCAGAACGCGCTCGCCGTCGTAGATCAGGGAAACCGCCCGCGTCTCGTAAAACATCTCGACGCCTTTCTTCACCGCGGTGTCGGTCAGGTCCTGCACCAGGCCCGCGCCGCCGCCGTTCACCATCAGCGGAAAACGCCCGAAAAACTTGCGCCTGCCGTTGACGACGGCCGACTGGGCGCCGTAGTTCGGCACGAATTTCACTCCCTGCCCCCGCAGCCATGCCATGCTCTCGAGGCTTTTCGTGACCAGCGTTTCGCTCAACTGCGGGTCCGTGCGATAGCTCGTGACACGGTAGAGATCGTCATAGAACTCCTCGATCGTGTTGCTGTCCCAGTCGGTGTTTCTCGCCTCGTCATCGGAAATCTCGGTGAGCTTCCTCAGATCCTCGACCGAGCTGTAGGCAAAGCGCATGACGCCGCCCGCGAAGCGGCTGTTGCCTCCGGACTCCTCGACCGGCGCGGCCTCGAGCATGGCGACACGGGCGCCGCCCTCTTTCGCCGCCAGCGCTGCGCACAGCGCAGCGTTGCCCTTGCCGACGACAAGAACGTTACAGGCCTTACGTTCGTCCGCGCTCATTACTTGTCACTTCCTTCGACTTCGCTCAGGACAGGCGTCACTCAAGCTGCGACAGCGCTAACGCGCCGCCCAGCCAGGCTGCGCCTTGCAGCGCGCGAGCCACGCGACGACGCCGGGATACGGCTCGAGCGGGACGCCGGACTCCGGCGCCGTTTCCACGTAGGCGAAGCAGGCGATGTCCGCGATGGTCGGCCGATTGAGCGCCAGCCAGTCGTGATCCTTGAGGCGATTCTGCATGGTGGCGAGCGCGATGCGGCCGAACGCCTGCGCTTCCCCCTGGTTGCCCAACGTCCAGCGGCCCTGCCGCATGCCGCGGCGCGCATACTGCAGCCCGCACTGGATTTCGGTTGCGGCCAGCGCGAGCCATTGCATCACTTCCGCCATCGCCGCCGCGCCGGTCGGGAGCCATTTCTCGCCCCCGAGCTTGCGGGCGAGGTAGACGAGGCAAGCGCCGGAATCCCACACCACCACCCCGTCATCCTCGATCACGGGCACCTCCCCGCGCGGGTTGAGCTTGAGAAACGGCGGCTGCTTGTGCTCCTTGCTCTGCGTGTCCACCAGGACCTTTTCGTACGGCGCGTTCAGCAGCGAGAGCAGGACGCGCACCTTGTAGGAATTCCCCGAGCCGGCCGTCAGGTACAGCTTCATCGACACCTCCCAATTGGATTACGAGCGGGTTCTGGCGCGGGCTATTCTATCCCCGGTCCCGGTCTCCCTTCTGCCTGTCCTGAGCAAGCCTGTCCTGAGCGTGTCGAAGGGTCGAAGGGCCTTCTGCCT
>DASWIC010000038.1:0-61636 GCA_036397875.1 Burkholderiales bacterium | reverse complement strand
ATGGGGACGCCGAGAAGGCGCAGATGTTTGGATTTTTTTCTTACTAAGGCTCTGACGACCTCCATGGAAACCAGCGAATAGTCCGGCGGCAGCGCGAGGAGCGCGCCGTCGGGTATCGCCGCCGCGATGTCCTCGGCGCTCTTCATCCGTAGTGCGGAAAGCCGGCCGCGTCGTGCACGCGCGCCACGGCGTGCGCGGTGTGGCCGCGGATCGCCTCGTGCGAGCGCGCGAGCTCCTTGCCGCAGCCGGTGCACTCGTAGACGGGGACTTCCATCTCGGCCTTGAAGGCGGGCAGGCCCTCGCGGGCGAGGTCGAAGGCGAAGGCCTGCGTGCGCTCGGACTTCGGCGCGAGCTCCTTGCCGCAGTCGCAGCGGTACTTCTTGAAGAGCAGCATGCCGCTCTCGGTGCCGGCGGGCAGCGCGTCCGCGCGCGCCTTGAGCTCGCGGATCAGCCAGAGCATGAACTCATCCTCGGCCGGCTCGGCGTGCCCGCGCGGGCACTTGCCCGCCGGCATGCCGCGCACCGTGAGCTTCACCGTCCCGTCCGTGCCGCTCGCGTCGAGCGTCGCGAGGGCCATCGCGCCGCTACAGATGCGGCAGGTCTTCCTCACGCCGTGCCTCCGACGGTCAGGCCGTCGATCTTCAGCGTCGGCTGGCCGACGCCCACCGGCACGCTCTGGCCTTCCTTGCCGCAGGTGCCGATGCCCCAGTCGAGCTGCAGGTCGTCGCCGATCATGCTCACGCGCGTGAGCGCGTCGGGACCGTTGCCGATCAGCGTGGCGCCCTTCACCGGGGAGGTGATCTTCCCGTCCTCGATCATGTAGGCCTCGGCGGCGGAGAACACGAACTTGCCGCTGGTGATGTCGACCTGGCCGCCGCCGAAGTTCGAGGCGTAGATCCCCTTCCTGACGCTCGCGAGGATCTCCTTCGGGTCGTGGTGGCCGGCGAGCATGTAGGTGTTGGTCATCCTCGGCATGGTGAGGTGCGCGAAGGACTCGCGCCGCGCGTTGCCGGTGAGCGGCATCTTCATCAGGCGCGCGTTCAGGCTGTCCTGCAGGTAGCCGCGCAGCACGCCGTCCTCGATCAGCACGTTGCGCTGCGTCGGCGTGCCCTCGTCGTCGACCGTGAGCGAGCCGCGCCGCCCGGGCATGGTGCCGTCGTCGATCACCGTGACGCCGCGCGAGGCGACGCGCTGGCCGAGGCGCCCGGAGAAGGCCGAGCTGCCCTTGCGGTTGAAGTCGCCTTCCAGGCCGTGGCCGACCGCCTCGTGCAGGAGCACGCCGGGCCAGCCCGGCCCGAGCACCACCGTCATCGTACCCGCGGGCGCGGGCCGCGCCTCGAGGTTGACCAACGCCTGGTCCACGGCCTTGCGCGCGTAGTCCTCCAGCACCTCGTCGGTGAAATAGGCGTAGTCGAAGCGCCCGCCGCCGCCGGAACTGCCCTGCTCGCGCTTGCCGCCGGCCTCGACGATCACCTGCAACGACAGGCGTACGAGCGGCCGCACGTCGGCGGCGAGCACGCCATCCGAGCGCGCGACCAGCACGACTTCGTACTCGCCGGCGAGATACGCCATGACCTGCGTCACGCGCGGATCGAGCGCGCGTGCGCGCCGCTCGATGCGCTCGAGCAGCGCAACCTTGGCCGGGTCCTCCAATCGGGAAATCGGGTCGTGCGGCGTGTACAGATTGTGGCCGGCGGCCCGGCGCGCCACCCGGGTGCGGCCGGCCTGGCCCTGGCGCGCGATGGCGCGCGTCGCCTGGGCCGCCGCCGCGAGCGCGGCGAGGCTGATGTCGTCGGAATAGGCGAATGCGGTCTTCTCCCCGCTCACCGCCCGCACCCCCACCCCCTGGTCGATGTTGAAGCTGCCGGACTTGACGATGCCTTCCTCCAGGCTCCAGGACTCGCTGCGCGTGTACTGGAAGTAGAGGTCCGCGTAGTCCACGCGGTGCGCCAGGATCTGGCCGAAAACCTCCTGCAGCCGCCCGGCATCCAGGGAATACGGCGCGAGCAGAACCTCGTTCGCCGTGGCAAACGAGGCTTCGCGCTCCAGCACGCGGGTTTCCCGGCGGTTTTCGGGCTTCATGGGCATCAGTATAGATGGTAGCGGCCGATGCGGGTTCAACCGTCCTGCGACCGGCAGCAACGATCCGTCACTCCCGCCTTCGCTGGAGTGACGACTGTTTCAGCAGCGATGGAGCGTCCGGTGCGTCAGCGCGGGCAGGCTCTGCCTCAGGTTGCGAAGATGCTGCAGGTTAATCCCCGCGGATACCACCCCGGAACCCCGGGGCAGCCGGTCGAGCACCACGCCCCAGGGATCCACGATCATGCTGTCGCCATGGGTTTCGCGCCCGCTCACGTGGTAGCCGCCCTGCGCCGGTGCGAGCACATAGGCCAGGTTCTCGATGGCGCGCGCCCGGATCAGCGTCTCCCAGTGCGCCTTGCCGGTGGTCTCGGTGAACGCCGAGGGCACCAGGATGATGTCCACCGGCTTCATCGCGCGGTAAAGCTCCGGGAAGCGCAGGTCATAGCAGATCGAAAGCCCGAGGCGGGCGAACGGCGTGTCCACGGTCACCACGTCCCGCCCCGGCTCGATGGTGCGCTCCTCCTCGTAACGCTCCTTGCCCATGGCAAAGCCGAAGAGGTGGATCTTGTCGTAGCGCGCGGCGAGCCGCCCCGCGCCGTCATACACGAGGCAGGTGTTGCGCACCTTGTCCGGGCTCGACGACTCGAGGGGGACCGAGCCGCCGACGAGCCAGATGCCATGCCTGCGCGCGGTGGCTGCGAGGAACTCCTGGATCGGCCCCGCGCCGGGCTTCTCGCGGACCTTGACCTTGTCATCGTCGCGCATGCCCATGATCGCAAAATGCTCCGGCAGCGCGACCAGATTCGCCCCCTGCGCCGCCGCCATCTCGATCAGGCGCCCGGCTTCGGTGAGGTTGCCTTTGACGTTGGGCCCCGAGGCGAGCTGCACCGCCGCGATGCGCGTGATCGCGGACTGCTCATCGGAATTCGCAACGTGCGGCTTCGGCTTGCCAAAGGATGAGGGCTGCATACTCAGGGCAATCCCATCATTCAGATCCCGCCGCGGACGCCGCGGGCTCCGGCTGCCGCACTCTCGTGACGGTCGGATCCGACCAGGTGCCGCTGACGTCGTATTCGAAGGAAGCGAACTTGCCGACGGGATCCTTCAGCACTTTCTGTGCAATATATGCCGCCACGCCGGCAACCGGCCCGCCGACGAGCGCGCCGGCTACTGCCACGGACTCGGTGAGCTCCGGCGTGATCCTCACCCTGAGGTTCTGGGTCTCGTGCGCGAGGTCCACTTTTCCGCCCATCACGACGCTCGCGGAGGGCCCGCGGACGCGGAATTTCTCGGTAGTGGCGGTGCCGTGGTCAATGCGGGCTCCGCCGGCGATCTCGTCGAAGGCAAAGCCGTCGCTGAAGACATCGCGGAAATCGAGCGACGCGCGGCGCGGCAACGACTGCAAGCTCATGACGCCGAGCAGCTTCCCGATGCCCGGGTCGAGCTTGACGAACTGGCCCTTGGCGGCCTCGAGCTCGAGCGTGCCGCTCAGCGTCGAGTAGTCGAGCTCGTAGGGGGCGCCGGCCCAGGTCAGCGATCCTTCCAGCTTGGCGGTGCCGCGTTGCACGCCTTCCGGATACCCCAGGCGCGTGAGCAGCTTGCCGATGTCGCGGGCCTCCAGGCGCAGGTTGATCTGGGTCATCGGCTGCGGCAGCGCGAGCTGCCACATCCCGTCAAGCGTCAGGCGGCTCTCGGGATTGGTGAGGAGCAAGCGCTGCAGGCGCCAGTCGCGCCCTTCGGGCACGACGGCAAGCTCGAGCCGCCCGAGCTGCCGGTCCCGGACGACGAACTGCTCGGCGACGACGTCGAGCGCGGGCAGGTCCCGCGGCTCGTTTCGGGGCTGCGCCTCGCGGCTCGCCGCCGGGTCGGCGCCGGGCGGCGCCGCAGGAATGGTAAACGTCTTCATCCGCGCCACGACCTTGCCGCTGCCGGCCGGCTGCCAATCCAGTTCGCCGTCGAGCTCCTTGCCGGACAACGAGGTGCGCCAATACCCGTCCCGTAACGAGCCGTCGATCCTGAGCTCTGAGAAGCGCAGTCCCAGAACGTCCACGGTACCCAGGCGGAGGTCGATGCCACCCCAATCGACACGCGTTCCGCCCGGGCCCTGCCCGAGCAGGGTGATCCAGCGGTCCAGATCGAGCGCCTTCACGGCGCCGCTCACCCATACTCCGTCGCGATCCGGCTCGGCGGCGCCACCGCCGAAGCGAACACTGCCACGCGTGATCGCGGCCTTCCCTCCTTCAACCTGCCGCTGCAGGTTCATGCTGAGGATGTCGCCCACAGCAAGGCTCAGCCGGTCCCGGCCTTCCGCCAGAATGCGGCGCTCGAAGCGCGCGGGCCAGATCTCGGCGGCCGCCTTCGCCAGCGGCGCCGGCAGGTTGACCGCGAGGCCCTGCAGGTTCGACTCGATCGCGATGTCCGCGTTGCGCTTGCGCGCGGTCAGCGTCGCGCGCCAGTCGGTCGCGCCGCGCAGGTTCTGGACCCACTGCGGACCGGTGCGGCGCGCGAGGTCGGCATTGATGCGGCCCTGCACGGCGATCTGCACTGACCCGTCACCCGAGCTCGCCGAGATCGTCGCCGGTCCGCCCAGCACGACGGCTTTCACGTTCTGCGCGCGCACGCTCGTCTCGGTAAATTCGAGCCGGCCGCTCAACTGCTCCACGACCGGCAGCTCGGGGGAAATCACGATCGTGTTGTCGGTGAACTGATAGGCGCCTGTTATCGTGCTCTTCGACGTATCGCCCAGCGGGATCGAAAGCTTCAGGGCGAGCCGGCCGGCGCCCTGGGCCTGCCAGCCGCGGGTGAAATCGTCCATCATTCCGGTCACCGGGCTCTTCTCCACGAACGCGAGAAACTCGCCGGCCGGGCCCTCGGCCTCTCCCGCCACGTTGAGGACCTCTTTTTCGGCCCCCAGGTCCGGTAGCCCTACACGCACTTTCGACAGGCGCGCGCCGAGAATGGCGCCCGCCCAGGCGTGCACGTCCATGCGGTTCCCGCGGACGACGAGATCGCCGGCGATATTCGTGATGTCGGGCCAGCCATCCGCGTAGTGCAGCACGCCATCGGAAACCCGGGCCGTCACCTGGAATACGCCGTCGCGGCCGCCGGAAAACGGGAACTCGTCGAGCTTGCCCTTGAGGCGCAACGTCACGTTGCTCGAGCTGCCGGCGATGAACGCGGCGTCGAGCCAGTCGCGCGCCTTCCCGGCGACCCCGAGCGGGATATAGCGGCTCACGTGGCGCGCGTCGGCGCGCGTGAGCCTGCCGGTGAGATCGATGCTGCCGCTCGTGGTTCCGGCGGTGCGGTAGATGCCGAAAACCGAGCCGGCGACGTGCGCATTGGAAAAGGCGACGTTATTGATCCAGAGCTCGGTCTCTCCGCCGTTCCTCGACCAGGAGACCTGTGCCGAAAGCGCGTCGAGCTCGTGCGTGTCCCGGAACACCAGCGGCATCTCCACGCTGGCCTTTTGCGACTTCAGAAAGAGCGTTCCGCCCCGTTCGCTCGCCTCCAGCGTGCCGCTGATGCCGGCAAATCCCGGGACCCGCCCCGAACGATTCAGCGACAGGCGCTCGAATCGTCCCCGCGCGCTGAACTGGCGCGGCTCGCTCCAATCCCCGGTCCAGCGCACGGCCACCTCGCGCAGGCTGCCTTTGGGGGAATACTCGGCAAGCGTGCTGCGCGTCTCCTGCCCGAGCGGCAAGTGGTCCGCGAGCGCAACCAGTGGCGCGAGCTCGAGCGCGCTCGCCTGGAGCTCGCCACCGGGCTCCCTGCGCGTGCCCGTGGCGTTGACGCGCAGCAGAAAATCCGCGGGCGGGAGCTTCAAACCTCCGGTCGTGGTGAGGCCGAGCCGCGACGTGGAGACCTCGAACCCCGCATCGGACTGCTTCCATCCCACGCGCCCGGAAAGATGCGACAGGTCGAGCTCCGGCAGGTCGGCGCCGAGCCGGGTGATCACGTTGGTGAGCCGGACGTCGGCGACCGCCTCGACCAGCCGGTCGCGGCTGAACGTGAACCAGGCGCGCAGCGCGCCGGCGCCCCGGGGAAACTCGATCGGAAACGGCACCCAGGTGCGCCAGGCGGCGATATCTGCGTAGTTGAGCTCGAGGAAGAGCTTGCCGTTCCAGTCAGCGAGCGCTGCGATCGCGCCGCCTCTCAAGTCTCCCCGCACGTCGAGCGGGGCCGCCAGCGCCTTCGGCGGCGTCGCGCGCAGACCGAAACGATGCCGGCCGCCGCTATTGACGAGATGCAGGTGGACGTTCGTCAACTCGAGCTGCGGCGCTTTGCGCAGCTCGTCGTTCCAGACGATGGTGGCGTCGTGGACCTCGATTTCGCGCTGGCGCAGCAGCGAGTCGACGAAATCGTTTCCGCCGCCCCCGTCGGCCAGCTCGACACCGGCGATCGACACGACATCGCGCGCATCGCGGCGGATGTTGAGCCTGGGACGGTAGATGTCGAGCGCGTGTGCGCGCAGCTCGAGCGCGGGCACCGACCACCACGACAGGGTACTGTCGACGCGCGGAAGCTCGAGCGCGGGCCGGCCCGCTGCGTCATATACGGTAACGAGCTCCAGCACGAGCTGGGGCCGCAATCCCTCCCATTGCGCCTGGATGCCGCCGATGGTGACCTTCTGCCCCGTGCGCTCGCTGACGATGCGAGCGATGTCGTCGCGGTAGCGCTCGATGTCCGGCATCACCCAGTGACGCAGGACGAGCACCGTGCCCGCGAACGCGAGGCCGATCGCCAGCACGCTCCACGTCAGTACCCGGTAGGCCCAGAGCGCGGCGATACCCGGCCACCGGAACCGTTCCGGAAGCAGCTTTCTTTGCCTGGGCTTGGAAAAAATGCGATATTGACTCAAGGATTTACGCATTCTAGCCCGAACTGTCCATGGAATCCCATAACGCGCGCGCCGAGGTCCGCGCCGACCCGCACATAGCGCGCGCCTCGCGGCTCAGCCGATACGTGAAGCGGCTGCTCGAGGCCGAGCCCGCACTCGAGTTGGATGCGGGAACGGGGCAACCGTTCAGTGCCGCTGAAATGCGCGCCTTCCTCCAGGCACAGCCGTCGGCGGATGACGACGCGCTCGGGCGGTCACTGCGCGCGTTGCGCAAGCGGGTCATGCTGCGCCTGATCGCGCGCGACCTGGGCGGCCTCGCCACGCTCGCCGAAGTGATGTCGACCACGACGGCGCTCGCCGAAGTCGCGATCACCCACGCGGTCGCGGGCCTGGAATCACCGCTCGCCGGGCGGCACGGCCGGCCGGTCGGCGCGGCGAGCGGGCGCGCCCAGCAGCTCCACGTGGTGGGCATGGGCAAGCTCGGCGGCGCCGAGCTCAATGTTTCCTCCGATGTCGACCTGGTCTTCCTCTATCCGGAAGACGGGGAAACGCAGGGGCCCCGCTCGATCAGCAATCACGAATTCTGCACGGTGCTCGGCCGCCGGCTGATCGCCGTGCTCTCCGAGAACACCGCGGAGGGCTACGTGTTCCGCGTGGACATGCGGCTGCGGCCGTATGGAGACGCCGGGCCGCTGGTCACGAGCTTCGATGCGCTCGAAAACTACTTCATCACCCAGGGACGGGAATGGGAGCGCTACGCCTGGATCAAGGCGCGCGCGGTGACCGGCGACCGCGGCCCCGAGTTAATGGAGCGGGTCCTGCCGTTCGTCTACCGACGCCACATGGATTACAACGCGATTGCCGCGTTGCGCGACCTGCACCGGCAGATCCGCCGCGAGGTGGAGCGCCGGGACATCGCGGACGACATCAAGCTCGGGCCCGGCGGCATCCGCGAGATCGAGTTCATCGTGCAGGTATTCCAGCTGATCCGCGGCGGGCGCGAGCCCGAGCTGAGGACGCAGCCCACCCTCTCCGTTCTGCCCCTGCTCGCCAGGCGCAACCTGCTGCCCGGCGCAGCGGCGCAGGAGCTCGCGGAAGCGTATGGCTTCCTGCGCGACCTCGAGCATCGCCTGCAATATCTCGACGACCGGCAGACCCATGTTCTCCCGGCGGCCGAGGCGGACCGCGCGCTGGTTGCCGAGGCCATGGGACTGCGTGATTTCGCAGCGCTCTCCGCCGCTCTCGAGCGCCATCGCACCAATGCCACCCGGCACTTCGAGGCGATCTTTGCCGCCGCTCCCGAGAGCGAGCACGCGCTCTCGCACCTGTGGCAGGGGACGCTCGACGCCGAGAGGTCGGTCGGCGCACTGGCAGGGCTCGGCTTTCGCGATCCCGGGACCATCGAGCAGCGGCTGAGGAGCATGCGTACCGCGAGCCGCTATCGCGAGATGCCGGCCGCGAGCCAGGCGCTGCTCGACCGTCTGGTGCCGCTCGCGGTCGAGGCCGCCGCGGCCGAGCCGGACCCCGACGCCACCCTCGAGCGGCTGTTCGGCCTGCTGGAAAGCATCTCGCGCCGCGGCGCCTATCTCGCGCTGCTCAAGGAGTACCCACAGGCGCTGTCGCGGCTCGCCGCGATGATGAGCGCAAGCCCCTGGGTCGCCCAGTACCTGACGAGCCAGCCCATCCTGCTCGACGAGCTGCTGGACGCGCGCACGCTCTACGCCGCGCCGCACTGGCCGTCCGCGGCCCACGAGCTGCGCGGGCTGATGGACGCCGCCGCGGGCGATGCCGAAAAGCAGATGGACGTTCTGAGGCACTTCAAGCACGCGCATACCATTCGCCTCATCGCGCAGGACCTGGCGGGCGTGCTGCCGATCGAGACGCTGAGCGATCACCTGAGCGATCTCGCGTGCGTGGTGCTCGAAGAGGTGCTGCGCGGCACCTGGCGGATGCGCCCGGGACACCGCGAGGCGCCGCGCTTCGCCGTGATCGGCTACGGCAAGCTCGGCGGCAAGGAGCTCGGATACGCCTCCGATCTCGACCTGGTCTTCCTCCACGACGATGCCGCGCCGGAGGCGGCCGAGCACTACGCGCGGTTCGCGCAGCGCATCAACACCTGGCTCACCAGCCTGACGCCGGCGGGGGTGCTGTACGAAACCGACTTGCGGTTGCGGCCGGACGGCGCGGGGGGGCTGCTGGTGAGCCCGCTCGCGAGCTACCGCGAGTACCAGATGGACAAGGCGTGGGTGTGGGAGCACCAGGCTCTCACCCGCGCCCGCTTCGTCGCCGGTGACCGCGAGATCGGCGCCGCGTTCGAATCACTGCGGGTCGCGGTGCTGCGCAAGGAGCGCGACCTCGAGGCGCTGCGCCGGGCGATCGCCGAGATGCGCCGGAAGCTGCACGACGGCCATCCCAACCGCACGCAGCGCTTCGACCTGAAGCACGACCCCGGCGGCATCGTCGATGTCGAGTTCGCCGTGCAGTTCCTCGTGCTGGGCCACGCCCACGCCCACGCCGAGCTCACCGGGAACATCGGCAACCTCGCCCTGCTCAAGCTGGCGGCGCGCCTCGGCTTGCTCCCCGGGGACCGCGCGCAGGCGGCGCACGATGCCTACCGGCGGCTGCGCCTGCTCCAGCACGGCCTGCGGCTGAAGGGCGAGCAATACGCCCGCATCGAGCCCGGCGAGGTCGCAACCGAAATCCGGGCCGTGCGGGAACTCTGGAAATCCGTAATCGGTGACGGGTAGCCGATACCAGCGAACTTCCGAATCGGTCGTCCTCGCGAAGGCGGGGACCCAGACACATCCCGGGGGCCGCCCTAGATTCCCGCCTTCGCGGGAATGACGCCCGCTGCTTGACCGGACCGACGTCAGGCGCTGGCGCCCGCAGCCTCGGCAGCCTGCGTCTTGCGCCCCAGCAGGCGGTAGACGGTGATTTCGCCCTTGCCCTTGACGTGGATCGACTGCGGGCCTTCGAAATCGTATTGATTGCGCACGCGCCGGTAGGTGGTGGCATCGACCAGTATCATGCTCGGCCCGGCCTGCTCGGTGACGCGGCTCGCGATGTTGACGGTGTCGCCCCAGAGATCGTAGATGAACTTCTTCATCCCGATCACGCCCGCGACCACCGGGCCGGTGCCGATGCCGACGTGGATCTGCAGGCGCGCCCGCCGGATCCCGGAGAGCGTTTCCATGTAATCGCGCATCTCGATCGCCATGCCGCAGATCGCACTGCAATAATCGCGGTCCGACGCTTCCGCGTCGGGCGCCCGGTGGTGCTCGTCGAGGCCGCCCGCGACCATGTAGGCGTCGCCGATGGTCTTGATCTTCTCCAGCCCGAATTTCTCGGCCAGCAGGTCGAAGTGCGAGAACACCTCGTTCAGGAGCGTCACCATGAACTTGGGCGGCATCTCCTCCGAGAGCCGCGTAAAATTGATGATGTCGGCGAACATGACCGTGACGTCCGAGAAACCGTCGGCGATGGTCGCGTGCTGCTCCTTCAGGCGCTGCGCGATCGGGCCGGGCAGGATGTTGAGCAGCAGGCGCTCGGATTTCTGCTGCTCCTCCTGGAGCAGCTTGAACTGCTCGTCGATCCGCGCCTGCAGCTTGTCGCGCTGGTTGACGAAGTAGCTGATCAGGAGATAGACGATGGTGGAGACCGCGGCGAAGTTCAGCGAGAAGAACACGGCGACCGACTGCATGGTGACGCCCTGCTGCACGCCGTCGCCGAGGTAGTAGTCGAAAAAGCCGGAGATTCCCGTCATCACGATGTAGGCGAAGAACCACGGCAGCGACTCGCGCGGACCCTGGAAGATCATGACCCCGACCGGTGCCAGCAGCGCCCACAGCATCACGCCCGAGGAGCTCACGTAGCTGCCGATGCTCCACTGCATGATGAACGGCACGAACAGGAACAGGCTCACCTGGATGAAGCGGAACAGCTCGAAGTTGCGCTTCCACAGGTAGAGCCCGAGCGAGCCCGCCGAGATCGCCAGGTAGGTGAGCGGCACCGTGGCGGAGAACTTGATGCCCATCGCCCAGTAGATGGCGAGCCACAGCATCGCGCCGAAGCCCATCAGCCCGGAGGCGAAGATGGCCAGCGTCTTGTTGAGCCTCTCCTGCTCGCTGTCCGTGCTGGAAATGACGCGCTGGCCGAGGTTGACTAGCCAGTTGCCCGCATCGCGCGCCATTGCTTCTCCCCAGAATGTCCCCAGCCGGAACGGAGATCCGTTCAACCGGTGCGAACGTGCTGCAATTCTACTTGCGTATCGCCTTTACTTCCAGCCGCAACGGTCCGTGATGCATTGCCCGTACCGGAGCCGGAGCCGGGGCCGCAGGCTCATGGACCCCCGCTGTGCTCGATCCTCGAGCCCCGAACCCGGGAACCCGAGCTTTGAACCCGGAACTCCAAACCCGCTAGAATACCCGCTTTCAGCGGAGCCTCTGCATGGCCTCGATGGCCGATCGCGACGGGCACATCTGGTACGACGGCAAGCTCGTGCCCTGGCGCAATGCGACCACGCACGTGCTCACCCACACGCTGCACTACGGCATGGGGGTCTTCGAAGGCGTGCGCGCGTACAAGACGGCGAACGGGACCGCGATCTTCCGCCTGCGCGAGCATACCGACCGCCTGTTCCGCTCGGCGCACATCAACGGCATGCCGCTGCCCTACGACAAGCGGACACTGATCGAGGCGCAGAAGGAAGTGGTGCGCGCCAACAAGCTGGAGGCCTGCTACATCCGCCCGATCGCGTTCTACGGGTCGGAAGCCATGGGCATCTCGGCGAAGGACATCAGCGTGCACGTGGCGATCGCCGCCTGGCCGTGGGGCGCCTACCTGGGCGCCGACGCGCTCGAGCGCGGCATCCGCGTGAAGACCTCCTCCTACGCACGCCACCACGTGAACGTCACGATGTGCCGCGCCAAGTCCGTCGGCACCTACATGAACTCCATCCTCGCGCACCAGGAGGCGGCGCAGGACGGCTACGACGAGGCGCTGCTCCTCGACGTGGACGGGTTCGTGGCCGAGGGATCGGGCGAGAACATCTTCATCGTGCGCAACGGCACGCTCTTCGAGCCCGAGCTCACCTCCGCGCTCGAGGGCATCACGCGCGACTCGGTGATCCGCATCGCGCAGGATTACGGCGTGCCCGTCGTCGCCAAGCGCATCACCCGCGACGAGGTTTATTGCGCCGACGAAGCGTTCTTCACCGGCACGGCGGCCGAGGTGACGCCCATCCGCGAGCTCGACAACCGCGTGATCGGCAGCGGCAAGCGCGGTCCGGTCACGGAGCAGCTGCAGAAGACGTTCTTCGACTGCGTCACCGGGAAATCGGACAAGTATCGCGACTGGCTCACGCCGGTGGCGGGATGAGCGCGGGGACCGGGCACCCGCCGTCGGATCCTTCAATTCCTATGCCCGATCGAACGGAGAACCGGGAGCGCCTGATCGAGGTCGCGGCCGCCGATCTGCCGCTGCACTGCCCGATGCCGTCCATGCTGCTCTGGAACGCGCATCCGCGCGTGTTTCTGCCGATCGAGAAGACCGGCGAGGCGCTCTGCCCCTACTGCGGAACGCGCTACGTGCTCAAGGGCGGCGCAGCGGCGGAACATTAGCGCCAGAAACGTCATTCCCGCGCAGGCGGGTATCCCCTGCGCCCGCGGAGGGCGGAGCAGGTTCCAAGCGTATTGTGCTTGGATGGCGCGTCGCAGGGCGGAAGAGGGGCCCCTCTGGGGATCTGACCCCGGAGACGCGCATAGGGCCGGTTGCGACGCGCTCACGGCCGGTTCCACGGTCGCATCCCCGCAAGCGGGGCCCCTGCTCCGCGCTCCACCGGCCCCCCGGAGCGGGATGCAGCGCCGTGCTTGCCCGCGTGCTTGTGTGCGCCTTCACGGTCGCATCCCCAAAATCGGGGCGCGTCGACGGGCGGAAGAGGGGCCCCTTTGGGGATCTGACCCCGGAGACGCGCATGGGATCGGCATTAGAACGACGCGCCCTCGATCGGCTCCACGGTCGCATCCCGCAAGCGGGGCGGCTGACGAGGTGGAGCAGGGGCCCCAATGCTTCCTGGGGATGCGACCCGAGTCAGACGCGAAGGATCGCCGCCCACGATCGCCTGCGAGGTCAGATCCCCGAACATCACCGGGGCCCCTCTTCCGCTCTCCGGCGATCCTGCTCCGCGTTCCGCCGATCCCTGCTCCACGTTTCGGCGCCCCCCTTGCGGGGGAAGGTAGGATGGGGGGTGAGGCGCCTGGACTTCCGCCTCCGCGGGAGTGACGAGCGTTTTTTAGCGGCGTTCTAACGTGCACAAGATCCTGATAGTGGGTCCGTCATGGGTCGGCGACACCGTGCTGGCGCAGCCGCTTTTCAAGCTGCTGCACGCGCGCCACACCGGCCTCGCGCTCGACGTGCTCGCTCCGCGCTGGACGTTCTCCCTCCTCGAGCGCATGCCCGAGGTGCGGCGGGCGATCGACAGTCCGTTCGCCCACGGCGATCTCAAGCTCGGCGAGCGCCGCCGGCTCGGGCGCGCCCTGGCCGCGGAAGGCTACGACCAGGCGATCGTCCTGCCCACGACCTTCAAGTCCGCCCTGGTCCCGTTCTTCGCCGGCATCCCGAGCCGCACCGGCTATATCGGGGAGCTGCGGCACTGGATATTGACCGACGCGCGGAGGCTCGACCGGGAACGCCTGCCGCAGATGGCGCAGCGCTACGCGGCGCTCGGCCTGCCGCGGGGGGAGCCATTGCGGCAGCCGTTGCCCGCGCTGGCGCTGCGGGTGGACGATTCGGTGCGGCGCGCGCTGCTCGCCCGGCTCGGGCTCGATCGCGGCCGGCCCGCGGCGGCGCTGTGTCCGGGCGCGGAATACGGGCCGTCCAAGCGCTGGCCCGCGCGCTACTTCGGGGAATTGGCGCAGGGGATCGCCGCGCGTGGCTGCGCGGTGTGGCTGATCGGCTCGAAGAACGACCGGGAGGCGGGCGCGGAGATCGAGCGGCATTCGGGCGGTGTCTGCCGCAACCTGTGCGGCGAGACGACGCTGGCCGAGGCCATCGATCTGCTTGCATCCACCGCGCTCGTCGTCAGCAACGACTCCGGCCTGATGCACGTGGCGGCGGCGGTCGGCAAGCCCCTCGTCGCCCTCTACGGCTCCACCAGCCCGGGCTTCACCCCCCCGCTTTCGCCCAACGCCCGCATCCTCAGGCTCGACCTGCCGTGCAGCCCGTGCTTCCAGCGCGAGTGCCCGCTCGGGCACTTCAACTGCATGATGCAGTTGACGCCCGACCGCGTTCTCGCCGCGATCGATTTTGATAGAATTTGAGAATGAAAAAAACACTGTTCGCGAGCGCGCAGGACGCGGAATCCGCGTTCTACGAGGCCCTCACCAAGGCCGACCTGGATGGAATGATGGCGGTCTGGGCCGATGACGACGACATCTACTGCGTGCACCCCAACGGCGCGCGCGTTTCGGGCGTCGAGAGAGTGCGGGAATCCTGGCGCCAGATTTTCTCCAGCGGCCAGACGCTGCGCTTCCAGCTGCGCGAGAGCCAGGTGGTGCAAGGCATGATGCTGGCGGTGCACAGCGTCTACGAGCACATCACGCTCGCGGGGGAAACGCGCCCGCGCCCCCCGATGATCGCCACCAATGTGTACCTCAGGACCGAGCGCGGCTGGCGCATGGTCGCGCACCACGCTTCCCCGGTGCCCGCGCCTACCACGGCCGAACCCGAGCCGCGGCGCGCGGTGCCGCCCAAGACGCTGCACTGACCTGAAAGGAACGCAATGAGCAGCACCGATTTTGCAAAGCCCGACGTCATCGTCGTCGGCGCCGGCAACGCCGCCTGCAGCGCGGCGCTCGCCGCGCGCGAAGGCGGCGCGTCCGTCATCCTGCTGGAGGCCGCGCCGATCGCGGACTGCGGCGGCAACAGCCGCTACACCGCGGGGCTCATGCGCGTGGTCTACAACGGCGTCGAGGACCTCGCGCAGCTGATACCCGACCTCACCGCGGAGGAGAAGAAGACCCACGATTTCGGCGCCTACACCGCCGAGCACTACTACGACGACATGGGCCGCATCACCCAGTACCGCACGGATCCCGATCTGTGCGAAATCCTGATCTCGCGCAGCTTCGAGACGCTGGTGTGGCTGCGCAAGAAGGGCGTGCGCTTCCAGGCGAGCTACGGCCGCCAGTCCTACAAGGTCGACGGCAACCGCTACAAGTTCTGGGGCGGGCTCGCGGCGGAGACCTGGGGCGGCGGGCCCGGGCTGATCGAGAACGAGCACAAGGCGTGCGAGCGCGAGGGCGCCCGGATCTTCTACGACACCCCCGCGACCGGTCTCCTCACCGACGACGACGGCGTGGTGCTGGGCGTGCGCGCGCGGCACCAGGGCCGCAACGTGGAAATCCGCGCGCGAGCGGTCGTGCTGGCGTGCGGGGGCTTCGAGTCGAACGCCGAGATGCGCGCGCGCTACCTCGGCCCGGGCTGGGACCTCGCCAAGGTGCGCGGCACGCGCTACAACACGGGTCTCGGCATCCGCATGGCGCTCGAGGCGGGCGCCATGCCCTACGGTCACTGGTCCGGCTGCCACGCGGTGGGGTGGGACATGAACGCGCCGCCCTTCGGCGATCTCGCGGTCGGCGACCAGTTCCAGAAGCACAGCTACCCGTGGGGCATCATGGTGAACGCGCGCGGCGAGCGCTTCGTGGACGAGGGCGCGGACTTCCGCAACTACACCTACGCCAAGTACGGCCGCGTGGTGCTCGAGCAGCCGGGCATGTTCGCCTGGCAGATCTTCGACGCCAAGATCATTCCCATGCTGCGCGACGAGTACCGCATCAAGCAAGTGACGAAAGTCCGCGCCGACACGCTCGAGGCGTTCGTGAAGAAGCTCGAAGGCGTGGACGCCGCCCGCTGCCTGCAGGAGATCCGCGAATACAATAAGGCGGTGCGCACCGACGTGCCCTTCAACATGGCGGTGAAGGACGGGCGCTGCACGGTGGGCCTGCGCATCAACAAATCGAACTGGGCCAACACGATCGACCAGCCGCCGTTCGAGGCCTATGGCGTGACCTGCGGCGTCACGTTCAGCTTCGGGGGAGTCAAGATCAGCCAGCACGGCGAGGTCGAGGATACCGCCGGCAAGGCCATCCCCGGCCTCTTCGCCGCGGGTGAGCTGGTGGGAGGCATCTTCTACCACAATTACCCCGGGGGCACGGGACTCACCTCCGGCGCGGTGTTCGGCCGGCTCTCGGGCGCGAGCGCTGCCGCCTACGTCAAGCGGAAATAGGAAATCGGGAGCTTGCCCTCATCCCTCGATGGCGCGCCCTACAGCGCGCCATGGTGGCTTCCCGGCGGTCACGCGCAGACCGTGTATGCCGTGCTCGCCGGCCCGCGGCCACGCGTCGCCTACCGGCGAGAGCGGTGGGATACTCCGGACGGTGATTTCATCGATCTTGACTGGCTGGACGCACCGCCAGTCGCCAGTCCCTTCGACTCCGCTCAGGACGGGCATCAGCCGTCACTCGAAGAGCGGCCACTGGTGGTGCTGTTCCACGGGCTGGAGGGGAGCTCCCGAAGTCATTACGCCCTCGCGCTCATGGCGGAAGTCGCGCGGCGCGGCTGGCGCGGGGTCGTCGTCCACTTTCGCGGCTGCAGCGGTGAACTCAACCGCCTGCCACGCGCCTATCACTCCGGAGACAGCGCCGAGGTGGACTGGGTGCTCAAGCGCCTGCGGCCGCGGAACCCCGGGCTCTTTGCCCTCGGCGTCTCGCTCGGCGGGAATGCACTCCTCAAGTGGCTCGGTGAATCCGGGGCGTCCGCGCGGGCAGTCGTCGATCGGGCTGCTGCGATATCGGCGCCGGTTGACCTGATGGCGGCCGGCAATGCCCTCGACCGTGGCTTCAATCTGATATACGTGCGCAATTTCCTCTCCTCAATGAAGAGGAAATCGCTCGCGAAGCTCTCGCGCTACCCCGGTTTGTTTGATGCCGGACGCGTGCGCGCAGCCCGCACGCTGCGCGAGTTCGACGACGCGGTCACGGCGCCGCTGCACGGCTTCAGGAACACCGATGATTACTGGACGCGCGCGAGCGCGAAGCCGTGGCTGCGGCGTATCGAGGTGCCCATCCTGATGGTGAACGCCCGCAATGACCCGTTCCTGCCCGGTAGCGCGCTCCCCGCGCCGCACGAAGCAGCGCCCTCCGTCCTGCTCGAGCAGCCTTCGACCGGCGGCCACGTCGGTTTTGTCAGCGGGCCCTTTCCGGGCAATCTTGGCTGGCTGCCTGCGCGCGTGCTGGAATTTTTCGGACACGTGACATAATCGCAGCCATGACCGGGCGCGTGCAGATTCCCAGGGAAATCTTCAAGGCCTACGACATCCGCGGCATCGTCGGGAAGACGCTCACGGTCCCGGTCGTCGAGCGGATCGGCCAGGCCATCGGCTCGGAAGCGCTGGCCCGCGGGCGAAGGACGGTCGCCATCGGACGCGACGGCCGCCACTCCGGCCCCGAGCTCGCGGCCGCGCTCGCACGCGGCCTGCAGGCGAGCGGCGCGGACGTGATCGACATCGGCCAGGTGACCACTCCGATGCTGTATTTCGCCGCACACCATCTCGGCATGCTCTCAGGCGTGGCGGTCACGGGGTCCCATAACCCGCCCGACTACAACGGCCTCAAGATCATGGTGGATGGCGAGACCCTCGCCGGCGAGGCGATCCAGGACTTGAGGGCGCGCATCGAGCAGGGACGGCTCGCGCGCGGCGCCGGCACGCTGCGCACGCAGAGCATCCGCGAGGACTATCTCCGGCGCATCACGTCCGACGTCAGGCTCGCGCGACCGATTAGGCTGGTGGTGGACTGCGGCAACGGCGTTGCGGGCGCGACCGCGCCCGAGCTCTACCGCCGCCTCGGGTGCGAGGTCACCGAACTTTTCTGCGAGGTGGACGGCAGCTTTCCCAACCATCATCCCGACCCGTCGCACCCGGAAAACCTGGCCGACACGCAGCGCGCGCTCGCGCAGGGCAAGGGAGATCTCGGCTTCGCCTTCGACGGCGACGGCGACCGGCTGGGAGTGGTTACGAAGAACGGCCGGATCATCTATCCGGACCGTCAATTGATGCTGTTCGCCGCCGACGTGCTCGAGCGCAATCCGGGCGCAGAAGTGATTTTCGACGTCAAATCGACGCGGAATCTCTTCCCGTGGATCCGGGAACACGGCGGCAGGCCGGTGATGTGGAAGACCGGGCATTCCTTCATCAAGCAGAAATTGCGGGAGTCCGGGGCGCCGCTCGCCGGCGAGATGAGCGGCCATATCTTCTTCCAGGAGCGCTGGTACGGATTCGACGACGCGCTCTACGCGGGCGCGCGGCTGCTCGAGATCCTGTCGCGCGCGCCGGACCCGAGCGCGGTGCTCGAGGGGCTGCCCGACGCGGTGAGCACCCCCGAGCTGCATCTCAAGCTGGCCGAGGGCGAGAATTACGCGCTGATGGACCAGCTCAAGGCCAGCGCGCGCTTCGACGGCGCGCGCGAGGTGATCACCATCGACGGATTGCGCGTCGAATACGCCGACGGCTTCGGCCTGGCGCGGCCATCGAATACCACGCCGGTGGTGGTGCTGCGCTTCGAAGCGGACAGTGAAGCCGCCCTCACGCGCATTCAGGGCGAATTCCGCCGCGCAATTCTCGCGGTCAAGTCCGATGCCGCGTTGCCCTTCTGACCGGCCCGCAAGGCTGTAACGACGATCAGCATCGCTCGCGTAACGGCAAGCGATTTCACCGCTGCGTGCCTCCTTGCCGATCCGTTGAGAACCGCGTCATGATTCCGGCATAATCGCGGAAACGAGCGGGAACGCGCTCCCGCAACAGCGCTCTAACCTTGCTCGACCGCTCACAACATCAGTCTTATGAATGCATACTGCTCGGGCTCGCGCGCGCTTCGATCAGCCCCCGGTTTTACGCTGGTGGAGCTGATTCTCGTCATCGTGCTGGTCGGAATCATGTCCGCCATCGCGCTGCCCAGATTTCTGGATTTACGGGAGGAGGCGCACCAGAGTTCGGTGGCCGCGACCGCGGCGAGCTTCAGGGAAGCCGTGATCCTCGCCAATACGGCCTGCGTCTACGACGAGCACGAGGGGCTCGACAACCTGGCCAGCTTCGGCGCGGGCAATGTGGACTTCAACGCGAACTGCTTTCCCTCGTCCACGAATGGGAGGAACGACCTGAATGTCAACGGCAACCGCTGCAGGCAGGTCTGGATCGGCCTCCTGTCTCCCGCCCCTTCGATCAGCACGCTGGCAGTCGACGAGACCGATTACCGCGCACAGGGCGGCGGCACGACCTGCCGCTATACCTACCGGCACGATACCGCCGTCCTGCGTCGCATTTTCTACAACGCGGCCACGGGCGCGATCAGCGAGACCAATCCCTAGAGTCGCCGCTCGACCCAGCCGCGCACCGAGGCCAGCGCATCCGGGAGCTTCTCCGGGCTGGTACCCCCTGCCTGTGCCATGTCCGGCCTCCCTCCGCCCTTGCCTCCCACCTGCTGCGCGACGTAATTGACGAGGTCGCCGGCCTTGACCTTCGAGGTGAGGTCGGCGGTCACCCCTGCGATCAGCGCGACCTTGCCGCCCTCGACGGCGGCAAGCACGACTACGGCGGAATTCAGCCGGTCCTTCAGCTTGTCCATCGTCTCGCGCAACGCCTTCGCATCGGCGCCGTCGAGTGTCGCCGCGAGCACCTTTGCCCCTTTCACCACGACGGCCCGGTCGGCCAGCTCGTCGCCCTGCGAGGACGCCAGCTTTGACTTGAGCCGCGCCAGCTCCTTCTCGAGATTCTTAACGCTGTCGAGGATCTGTGCGATCTTCTGTGCCACTTCCTGGGGCGGCGCCTTGAGCGCGGCGGCCGCCTCGTTCAACCGCGCTTCCTGCCCCTGCACCCAGGCGAGCGCGCCCTCGCCGGTCGTCGCCTCGATGCGGCGCACGCCCGCGGCGATGCCCCCCTCGGAGATCACCTTGAAGAATCCGATGTCGCCGGTGCGCGCGACATGCGTGCCCCCGCACAATTCCCGCGACGTGCCGATGTCGAGCACGCGCACTTCGTCTCCGTACTTGTCCCCGAAGAAGGCGAGCGCGCCGGCTTTCAGCGCCGCGTCGTGCTTCATGATGCGGGCGCTGGTCGCGGCGTTGGCGAGGATCTCGGCGTTGACGATCGCCTCTACGCGCCGGATCTGTGAGTCCGTCATCGGCTCGTTGTGCGAGAAGTCGAAGCGGGTGCGCTCGGCGTCGACCAGCGAACCCTTCTGCTGCACGTGGGGTCCCAGCACCTCGCGCAGCGCCTTGTGCATGAGGTGGGTCGCCGAGTGATTGCCCATGGTGCGCGCGCGGCGCATCGCGTCCACGCCCGCCATCACCCGGTCGCCCACCCGCAACCGTCCGGTCCTGAGCACGCCCTTGTGCCCGAAGACCGCGGGCTGGATCCTCTGGGTATCCTCGACGGCGAAGGTGCCGGAGATCCCGGCAAGCTCGCCGGCATCTCCGACCTGGCCGCCCGATTCCGCGTAGAACGGAGTGCGATCCAGCACCACGATCGCCGCCTCGCCACCCGAGATTTCCTGCGCCTGCACTCCCTCGCGGTTGTAGAGCGCGACGACCTTCGCTTCCAGGGCGAGCGTGTCGTAGCCGTGGAACTCGGTGGTGGCGCCGCTGTACTCGACGGCTGCCGCCGCCGTGAATTTCGAGGCCGCGCGCGCCCGCTCGCGCTGGCGCTCCATCGCCGCCTCGAACCCGGCGTAGTCCACGCGCACGCCGCGCTCGCGCGCGATGTCGGCCGTGAGATCCACCGGGAAGCCGAACGTGTCGTAGAGCTGAAACACGGTCTCGCCGTCGAGCATGCGGTCCTCGCGCGTGAGCGCGCCCTCCAGCACCCGCATCCCGTTCTCGAGCGTCTCGGCGAAGCGCTCCTCCTCCTGCTTCAGCACCTGGGCGACGCGCGTTTTCGCGGACTTCAATTCGGGATAGGCGCCGCCCATCGTGCGCGCGAGATCGTCCACCACCCGGTGGAAGAAGGGCCGCGTCTGGCCGAGCCGGTAGCCATGGCGGATCGCGCGCCGAACGATGCGGCGGAGCACGTAGCCGCGGCCCTCGTTCGACGGGATCACGCCGTCCACGATGAGGAAGGCGGTCGCCCGGATGTGGTCGGCGATCACCTTGAGCGAGTTGCTGGCGAGGTCTTTCGCCCCGGTTTCGCGCGCCGCCGCCTGGATGAGGTCCTGGAAGAGATCGATCTGGTAGTTGTCGTGCACGCCCTGCAACACCGCCGCGATGCGCTCGAGCCCCATGCCGGTGTCCACCGACGGCTTGGGCAACGGTTTGAGCACGCCGCTCTCATCGCGGTTGAACTGCATGAAGACCAGGTTCCAGATCTCGACGTAGCGATCGGCATCGGCGTCTTTCGATCCCGGCGGCCCGCCGGGTATGCCCGGCCCGTGGTCCCAGAAGATCTCCGTGCACGGCCCGCATGGCCCGGTGTCGGCCATCTGCCAGAAATTGTCGCTCTGGTACTGCGGCGCGCCGGGCTTGTCGCCGATGCGGACGCAGCGCTCCCGGGCCACGCCGATGTCCTTCGTCCAGAGCTCGAATGCCTCGTCGTCCTCGTGGTAGACCGTCGTCCACATCCGGTCCGGGGCCAGCTGGTAGACTTTCGTCAGCAGCTCCCAGGCGAAGCGGATCGCGTCGCGCTTGAAGTAGTCGCCGAAGCTGAAGTTGCCCAGCATCTCGAAGAAGGTGTGATGACGCGCGGTGTAGCCCACGTTCTCGAGGTCGTTGTGCTTGCCGCCCGCGCGCACGCAGCGTTGCGCGGTGGTCGCGCGCGCATACGGGCGCTTGTCCTGCCCGAGGAACACGTCCTTGAACTGCACCATGCCGGAGTTGGTGAAGAGGAGCGTCGGGTCGTTCGCCGGCACCAGCGGGCTCGAGGCAACGACCGCATGGCCCTTGCCGGCGAAATACTCGAGAAACCGGGTGCGGATTTCGTTGCTTTTCATCTTGCAGACCTTACCGCAAGCGCTCCGTTTCTTCCACACGCAGCTCGAGCGACCACCCGACACCGCGGGAGACCACGCCGCGCACGATGCCCTTCAGCGCGACCTCGGCATCCTGGGCGGGCGTCTCACCTCTCGTCACCACCATGATCTCGCCGGTTCCGTCGCGCAGCAGGTACGTGTTCGCACGGCCCGGTTCACCGGCTTTGCTCGCGGTGCCCTGGAGCCGGATTTCCTTGCCCATGTAGCCTTCCGGCGCAGCCTTGATCGCTCTCACGCTGGTGTAGCCCAACGCGCAGCCCGCGACCGCGACGGCGGCTGCCAGCACGAGCGCCACCGCAACAGACGGCGCCCGTCCCCCTTCGACAAGCTCAGGGCGAACGGGCCCTTCGATGCAGCTCAGGATAGGCCGTTCGTGGTGAGCCCTTCGACGTAGCTCAGGACAGGCCTGTCGAACCATGAACGGCAAACCAACGTTCTTCATACTGTTACGTGCTCTTACTCTTCCGCTCCGCCCTTGATGACCCGGAGGATCGTTTCGAGGTCGAAGCCGCGGCCCTGCAGGAATCGCACCTGGCGCGCGCGGTCCTTGGGGCGGCGCGGCTGCGTGCCGCCGAACTTCCTGCGCCATACCTCGCGTGCGGCTTCAAGCTCGCCGCCCTTGAGCCCGGCGAGCGCGGCCGAAACGGCTTCCTCCGAAATGCCTTTCTGGCGCAGGTCGCGCTCGATGCGCCGCGCCCCGAAACGGGAGCGCCGGGCGTGCACCAGCTGCTCCACCACGCGGTGCTCGGACAGCCAGCCGCGCTGCTCGAAATCGTCGAGCACGCGCTCGACCTCCGCCGGCTCCCCGGCGTGGAGGGACAGCTTGCGCCCGAGCTCGGCTCGCGAATGCTCCCGCCGCGCGAGCAGCCTCAGCGCCCGCTCCCGCAACGAGGGGGTACGGGTTCTCTGGTCACCGGCCACGAGTCACCAGTCACCAGTCACCAGTCACGAGTCACGGTCTATCAGTGGGCAGCTTTGCGCGCTTCCGCCCGGGCCTCGGCCCTGGCTTCCGCCTTGGGCTGCGCGGCAGGCGCTGGTCCGGTTGCCGCGCCCGCCGCGGCGCGGACCTTGGCCTCGATCTCCTGCGCGATTCCGGGATTCTCCTTCAGGAATTCGCGGGCGTTGTCCTTGCCCTGCCCGATGCGTTCCTTGCCATAGGTGTACCAGGCGCCCGTCTTCTCGACGATGTGGTGGGCGGTCCCGAGCTCGACGATCTCGCCCTCGCGCGAGATGCCCGTGCCGTAGAGGATGTCGAACTCGGCCTGGCGGAACGGCGGCGCGACCTTGTTCTTCACCACCTTCGCGCGCGTCTCCGAGCCGATCACCTCCTCGCCCTTCTTGATCGAGCCGATGCGCCGGATATCGATGCGCACCGAGGCGTAGAACTTGAGCGCGTTGCCGCCGGTGGTGGTTTCCGGGTTGCCGAACATGATGCCGATCTTCATGCGGATCTGGTTGATGAAGATGACCAGGGTATTGGAGCGCTTGATGTTGGCGGTGAGCTTGCGCAGCGCCTGGCTCATGAGGCGCGCCTGCAGCCCCATCTGCGGCTCGCCCATCTCGCCCTCGATCTCGGCCTTGGGCACCAGCGCCGCCACGGAATCGATCACCACCACGTCGACCGAGCTCGAGCGCACCAGCATGTCCGCGATCTCCAGCGCCTGCTCGCCGTTGTCCGGCTGGGAGATGAGGAGCGCATCCACGTCCACGCCGAGCTTTCCCGCGTAGATCGGGTCGAGGGCATGCTCGGCGTCGATGAAGGCCGCGGTGCCGCCCAGCTTCTGCATCTGGGCAATGACCGAAAGCGCCAATGTGGTCTTGCCCGAGGACTCCGGGCCGTAGATTTCGCATACTCTTCCGCGCGGCAGACCCCCGACGCCAAGCGCCAGGTCGAGCCCGAGCGAGCCGGTCGACACCACCTGGATGTCCTTCGCGATGTCGGACTCGCCAAGGCGCATGATCGAGCCCTTGCCGAACTGCTTTTCGATCTGCGACAGCGCCGCGGCCAGCGCCTTGGCTTTGTTGTCGTCCATGGTGCATTCCCCCGTTGTTGGTAACTGCGCATTCTAAACCAGTTGCGCCGCGGAGCACGCGATGCGTTGCTCCGCTCAGTCTAAACGCGCGACGCAAATTTCCCGTTGACTTCGGCCGCGCCGGAACACCTGAGCCTTGGTATAGGCAACGCGCTCCAACATCCTTACCATACTGCTCTTTTCACGGAACGGGAGGCTACGCATGGCACGCATCGCATTCATCGGCCTGGGCGTCATGGGCTACCCCATGGCGGGGCACCTGAAGAAGAAGGGCGGGCACGAGGTGACGGTGTACAACCGCACCTCCGCCAAGGCCGCCCAGTGGGTCAAGGACTACGGCGGGCGCTCCGCGCCAACGCCGCGCGAGGCCGCCCGGGACGGCGACTTCGTCATGATATGCGTCGGTAACGACGACGATGTCCGCGCGGTCGCCACCGGCGAGGCCGGCGCGCTCGCCGGCATGAAACAGGGGGCGATACTGGTGGACCACACTACGGCCTCGGCGGTCCTGGCGCGCGAGCTGCATGCCCGGTGCAAGGAACAGGGAGCCGGCTTCGTGGATGCGCCGGTTTCCGGCGGCCAGGCAGGCGCGGTCAATGGCCAGCTGGGGATCATGTGCGGCGGCGAGCGGCCTGACTTCGACCGGGCCAAACCGGTGCTGGACGTCTACGCCAGGATGTGCGCGCTGATCGGCGGTCCCGGCTCAGGCCAGCTCACCAAGATGGTCAACCAGGTCGCAATCGTCGGCCAGCTGCAGGGTCTCGCGGAAGCGCTCAATTTCGGACGGCGGGCAGGCCTCGATATGGAGAAAGTGGTCTCGGTGATCTCCAAGGGAGCGGCGCAATCCTGGCAGCTGGAAAACCGCTGGAAGACGATGGTCGAGGGCAAGTTCGAGGGTTTCGGCTTCGCGTCCAACTGGATGCGGAAGGACCTCAACATCGCCCTGGCCGAAGCGAAGCAGAACGGCGCCTACTTGCCGGGCACCGCCCTGGTCGAGCAGTACTACGGCCGCATCAGCGCCGCGGGCCACGGCCGCTGGGACAACACGGCGCTGATCGATCTGCTCACGCGCGATTGATCGGGCGCCTTCCGTCTTGCGCCGCATCCGGAATGGATGCATAATGCATCCATTCTGGAGGCGCCGCCGTGCCCGTTACCCTGACCATCAAGCAAGTGCCGGACCGTGTCGCGGACAAGCTGCGCCTGCGCGCCGCGGCGAGCCATCGTTCCCTGCAGGGTGAACTGATGGCGCTCCTCGAGGAAGCGGTCCTTCGCAGCTCGCCGCAAGCCGGCGAGCCCGAGCCCCCTCCCTACGCAGTGAAGCCCCCCGGACGTTCCTCGACGAAGGTGGTCCCGACCCACGGCAAGCGCCTGACCATGGGCGAGCTGTGGGAGCGCGCTCGCCGTCTGGGCCCGCCCTCGAAGAGCGAGTCCGCCGCGATCGTCAGAAAGCTGCGGGATGAGCGTTACGGTCGTTGACGCGTCCGCCGTCGCGGCGGTCCTGTTCGATGAGCCCGAGGCGGCGCCGGTCATCGCAGGCGCCGGCGGGTCGCTGCTGGCGCCGGGGCTGCTGCGCTACGAGCTGGCGAGCGTTTGCGCCACCAAGCTGCGCAACGACCCGAGACGGGCAAGGCTCACATTGCAGCGTTACCGGCTGCTTCCCGGTCTGGACATCGAGTTCGCCGAGCCCAACTGGGGCGCGCTCCCCATCCTTGCCCGCCAGTGGGACCTGAGCGCCTACGACGCCGCCTATCTCCAGCTCGCCCTCGAGCGCAAGGCAACCCTGGTCACCCTCGATGCCCGCCTTGCCGGCGCGTATGACAAGGCGGTTGCGCGAAGTTAAAGGCCACCGCCCGCAGGAGTAGCCCGCGCTAGCCCGCCTGTTGCCGATACTCGGCCACCGAAATAATCCGGCGGGAGCGAATGTCCCACAGAATAAATCTCAGAGCCTTGTGAATGTCGGGTAGCTTGATACGGGGGACATCCAAGAACAGATCCTGGTGCTTGTTGTGGCACTCGGCCAGGCAGTAATTTGGAATCCGGGAAGACAGGTGGTGGATATGATGATAGGCAATATTCGCGGTGAACCAGCCCAGCCAGCCTGGAAGCACCAGGAAACTGGTGCCCTGTATCGCCGCGGCATCGGGATCCCAGCCCTCGGCATCGGTCGCATAGGAGTGTTCGAAATTATGCTGAACCGTAAAGATGACGAGCCCGGCCCCTCCCGCCAGCGAAAGGCTGACCAAGTACACCGAAAAAAACAGCGCAGGCCCGATAGACAGGGACATCAATACCCAAAAGCTCAACAGCACGGCATTGTTCCAGAACATGTGCCAGTACTCTTTGGCGTCCATCCAGTACGGCGTCTTGAACTCGGCGGCATGCGCCTTGATGGAGGTGCCGGGCTGCGAGATCTTCCGTTTGAGGATATGGCCGACAAGCCTGAAGCTGCCCATCAGCCAGGTGAAACGAGGATTGAATATCAGGTACAGGAATCCGCCAAAGGGGGCCAACCAGATGTTTCGTAGGTGCTGATACAACCGCTGTTGCTTGCCGGTCATGGCCCGGAACTCGTCCACCGACACGGTATCCAATGGACCACGGTATTTCGCCCAGTTGCCGTTGGTCGCATGGTGATATGCATGGTGCCGTGACCAAACGAACTGGGGCATGCCCGTCACCACGCCGAACAGAAAACCGAATGCCCGGTTCAGCCGGGCGGTGCGGAACAAGCTGCCATGTCCGCATTCGTGCATCAGGACAAAAGATCGGAGCAGGAACAGGCTCATCAGCAACGTCACGCCGGCGGTCAACCAGAACGAGACGCCGGCACTCCGTACAGCGGCGTACCAGAGCACGGCGAGAGGTATCAACGTCGTCAGAACCTGCGCATGTCCTTTGACGTTGTCAGCCCGGTAGTGGCGACCGATGATGGTCCGTTTCAGTTGTTTGACTGGAGCTATCAAAGACACGAATACGACTTTTCGCCTCCGCCTTATCGCTTGGCGACCTGGGCCAGGGAATAATAACTGGAAAGCAATAGGGACGCACGCCTTTTCCGCACACTGCCTTCGCGGTGGATGCACTGCATCATGGAAAGGCGTGCGACCCTGTTTTCTCAGTGACCGTCACCAGACAGGCAGGGCCGCAGCTCGCGCACATCCTTGAGCGCTTCGAGGGCGTTCACGCGCCGGATCAGCCCTTCCGTCCGCTCGGCGCCCAGTACCGGTTCCATCAGGAGCCGCGCTTTGGCGTTCACGCTTTCCGTATCCATCGGATTTTCCTTCGTGCCCGGGGCGTGGCGCGTGAAGTGGCTGACCGTGCGGCCGTCCCGGAGCGTCACTTCCACCAGGCCGCTGCGCGGGGCGACGGGGTCCATCAGCTTGGGATCGGCAACGAGCTCGACCCGCTCCTTCGCGGCGCGCACTCTCGGGTCCTTCATTTTTTCGTAGGAATGGCTGTCTTCGAACGAGATGGTGCCTGTTACCAGGGCCAGTGCGATGATGTGCTGGCAGTTGATATCCGGCATGGAGCGGTCATTGACGATGCGGGCGCCGTCCTCGGGGAGTCTCACGACGATACGCTCCACATTGTCAGCCGTAAGACCGTGCTCGCGATGGAGCCTCAGGAACGCGTCCACAGGCGCCTGGATCGGGTAGCCGACGGAGAACGGCTTGATCGCGGTCTCGGTGATGAAATAGCGGCTTCCCAGTCCCGCCACCATCTCCTCCGGCTTCGGTTCGGTGGAAAGCGCCAGAAGCACGTTGTGCTCGCAATCGAGCACGTCCCAGACGCCGCTGAATCCCATCTGGGCCATGATGGCCGCCGTCACGCCGTTGCGAGCCCCCATGCCCGAGAAGTCGAAGGCCTTTTCGACGTGCTCGGCATCGCGCACCCAGCTCCAGACGCCCGATACCTGCTGCGCGGCATACGACAGCGCGTGGCGCATCCCTTGCTCATCCAATCGAGCCAAAGAGGCCGCGGCCCCCACGCTCCCCATCGTGGAGCTCGTGCCCTCGGCGCTGCGGTGGGTCTTGCGCACGAGATCCGCTCCGAGCGCGAGGAGAAACCGGCAGCAGACGTCGTAGCCCAGCGCGACCGCATTGCGCAGCTCGGTTCCTGAGCTGCCCTCCCGCTCGGCCATCGCAAGGGCCGCGGGAACCACGGCGGAGCCGGGATGGGCCTTGGTCACCGGCTCGAAGTCATCGGTCTCGTCGGCATGGGCGAACATGCCGTTGGCCAGGGCGGCGTTTACCGCCGAGGTCCGAATATCGGTGGTGAGAACGGTCGCTTCAGCATTCCCGCCCTGCGCCCGCGCGTAGCGGATCGCCATCGCTCCGGGCTTGAGATGGGCTCCCGACACCATCGCTGCCAGCGTGTCCAGAATGCGATGCCGGGCATCGCGCGCCACGTCCGGCGCGAGCGCGCGCTCCCGCGCCGCCACCATATAGCGCGCCAGCTGCCCGGTGACGCCAGACCCAGACATCCGACGCTACTTCCTGCGCTCCGTGCGGATCAGTTCACCTGGATGCCGGCCTGCTTCGCGACGTCTGCCCACTTTTTCCTGTCGTCCCGGATCTTCTTCCGTATCTCGGCCGGCGCCAGGGTCATCGGCTCGGCGGCCTCGAAGAGCAACCGCTTCTTGGTCGAAGGCTCGTCGAGTACGGCCGCCAGCTCGCGTCGCAGCCGGTCCCTGGTGGCAACCGGCGCCCCGGCCGGCGCGGCGATGCCCCACCAGACCGTCATTTCGTAGCCGGGATAGCCCGCCTCGATGACGGTCGGCACATCGGGTACCACCGGGCTGCGCTTTGTCCCGCCCACGGCGAGAAGCTTGAGCCTGCCGGACCGCACGTGCGGCAGCGCCTGCGTCACCGAGCTGAACATGACGGGGATCTGCCCGGCCATCACGTCGACCATTGCCGGGCCGCCGCCCTTGTAGGGGACCATGATCAGGTCGATGCCAGCGACTTTCTTGAAGAGCTCCCCGCCGAAGTGGTTGAATCCTCCGACCCCGGTCGAGGCATAGGCGATCGATGCCGGTTTCGCGCGCGCCGCATCGATGAGATCTTTCACCGAACGATACGGCCCGTTCGGGTTGACCACGATCGAGTTCGGGGCGAATCCGATCGTGGCGATCGGGTCGAACGATTTTTCGATGTCGTAAGGCAGCTTCCGGACGGCGGCATTCATCACGAATGACGTGGAAATCATCAGCATGATATAGCCGTCGGGGGTCGCTTCGGCGGCGAGCTGCGTCCCGATGATGCCGTTCGCTCCGGCACGGTTGTCAATCACGATCTGCTGGCCCAGCCGGTCACCGAGCTTGACCCCGAGGTAACGGCCCAGCACGTCGTTGCTGCCTCCGGGCGGGAACGGAATGATCCAGCGTACCGGCCGGCTCGGGAAATTGCCGGCTCCCGACTGTGCCGCGCACTGCACCGCCGGCCACGCCCCCGCCAGCAAGCCGAGCACGACGGGAATCCACCGCACCAATGGTTTCATGGCTAACCTCCTCGCAATCGCCGGGTTATCGGCATTCTTGGTATGGCGGAAAAGTATAGGCTCCGCCATCGCGGCGTTCAAGCGCGGCGCGCGAGCAACGCGAGCACCCCCTCGAGCGCGTGCTCGACCGCCTGCCGGCGCACTGCTTCGCGGTCGCCGGCGTAGCGCTGCGTCTCGCTGCGCGGGCTGCCACCCTTCGCGCCCCACGCCAGGCAAACCGTGCCAACCGGCTTCCCGGGCGTGCCTCCGGACGGGCCGGCGACCCCGCTCACCGCGACGGCAACCTGGGCATGGCTGCGCGCCAGCGCGCCTTCCGCCATCTCGCGCACCACTTCCTCGGACACGGCGCCATGCTTGGCGAGCGTTGCTTCCTTCACGCCCAGCATTTCGCGCTTGGAGATGTACGTATAAGTAACGAAGCCCCGCTCGAACCAGTCCGAGCTGCCCGGCACCATGGTGATCGCCTCGGCAATCCAGCCGCCGGTGCAGGATTCGGCGGTCGTCAGCATCAGCTTGCGACGCTTCAACTCGGAGCCCACCGCTTCTGCCAACTGGTATAGCAATGACGGCTGACGACTGACGACTGACGGAACACGCCCGCGGCTCCTGCTGATTGCTTTTCGGCTCTTACTCCTCATCGCTCATCCCTCAAGCAGCGTCCTGGCGACAGCCAGGACGAGCAGCGTATAGAACGCGGCGACCAGGTCGTCGAGCATCACGCCGAAGCCGTTGCGAAACGTTCGCTCGTAATAGCGGATCGGCGCTGGCTTGAGGATATCAAGCAACCGGAACAGCAGGAACGCAGCCGCCTGCCAGAGCAGCGTCGCCGGGACGAAAAACAGCACCAGCAGGAACGCAACGGTCTCGTCCCATACCATGCCGCCATGATCGGATGCACCGATCATCCGGCCGGTGACGTCGCAGGCCCACACGCCGAGCACAAACAGCACGCCCAGCACCAGCAGGAAATCCACCGGCGCGAGCCGGGGCGAGACCAGCCAGTACACCGGCACGGCGAGCAGCGTGCCCCAGGTGCCCGGCGCGACCGGCGCGAGTCCCACGCCGAGCCCGAACGCGATGGCGTGCGCGGGATGCCTGGCGAGGAAGCGCCACGACGGCCGCAGGACGAGGTCGGGATTGCCGGTCACAGGCGCCCGTCCACCTCGATGCCGCGATAGAGCCAGTCCACTTCCCACGGATGGTCCGGGTCGCGGCGCCGCGCCAGCTCGTTGCGCAGCTCGCGCGCGCCGCCGTCGGCGTGGATGTATTCGCCGAAAAAGCGCGAGGACAGCACGACGCGCGCGGTGCGGTTCATGCGTTCGCGCTGGTAGGCGAGGAAGGCGCGGCCGAAATCCTCGCCCGCGGCGGCGACCTTCTCCGCCAGCACGACGCCATCCTCGATCGCCAAGTTCGCGCCCTGCGCCAGATACTGCAGCGTCGGATGCGCCGCGTCCCCGAGCAGCGTCACGCGGCCGCGCGTCCAGTGGGTCACCGGCTCGCGGTCGTGCAGGACCCAGTTCCGGTCGCGCGAGAAATAGCGCAGCATGTCGCGCACCCTGGGGTCGGCGCGCGCGAATACCTCCTCCAGCTCGTCCCATCCGCCGAAATCCTTCTCGCCGCGGCGAAAGCGCCGGCTCGCCACGGTCGCGACGTTGTTCATCACCGCGCCCCCGCGCAGGCGATACTGCACGAGGTGGAGATCGGGGCCGATCCAGATCGTCATCGAATCGAGATGGCTGCGGTCGATGATCTCGCCGGTCGGCACCACCCCGCGATAGGTCACGTGGCCGGTTACGCGCGGCGCGCCATCGGCCACGATCGCCGCGCGCGTGGGCGACCACAGTCCGTCGGCCCCTACCAGCGCCGCGCCCTCGACTTCGGCGCCGTTCTCGCAGCGCACGATGACGGAACGCCCGCGCTCCTCGAAGCTCGCGAGGCCGCGCGATGCCTCCAGCGTAATCTCCCCGCGCTGCTTGCATGCTTCGAGTATCTCCCCGTGCAAATCGCGCCGGTGTATGACGAAGTAGCGGTACTGGTAGCGCTCGAGGAAAGCTTTCCCGAGCGCGATGCGCGTGATCTCGCGGTTGTCGACGGCGTCCACCAGGATCAGCGCGTCGGGATAGACCGAGTGCGGCTCGAGCGCCTTCAGGAGGCCCAGGCGGTCCAGCATGCGGCTCACGTTCGGCCCCATCTGGATGCCGTAACCGATTTCCCCGAACTCCGGCGCCTTCTCCAGTACGTGCGCGCGCCGGCCCTTGAGGGCGAGCGCGAGCGCGACCGACAGCCCGCCGATGCCGCCGCCGGCGATCAGAATCGGAAGACGGTTTTCAGCCACTGAAGTGCTCGTAGCCGGCCCGCTTTACGACCATCGGCCGGCCGGCTGCGTCGAGGACCGTAACCAGCGGCACGCCCCGCCTCCGCCGCGCGATCGCGCCCACGCGGGTCAGCTTCAGGCCCAGGCGCCGCGCGATGCCGGCAATCGTCAAGCGTCGGGCGCCGCCGGCGGTGAAGCACAACTCGTAGTCGTCGCCGCCGGCAAGCAACGCGGCACGTGCCGCCGGGCGGTCACGATGCTGCTTCAGGATTGCCGAGCACGGCAGGCGTTCCAGCCCGACGACCGCCGCGACCCGCGAGCGCTCGCAAATGTGGCCGAGGTCGGCGACGAGCCCGTCGGAAATATCGATCGCGCTGCGCGCCACGCCGCGCAATGCGATCCCCAATCCGACACGCGGCGCCGGCGCATCCAGCTTTAGCCGCAGCGCCCGCCGATCGCGCGGCGCCAAGCCAAGCGGCCCCGCGGCGAGCGCGAGCGCCGCGTCTCCCAGGGTGCCCGACACCCAGACGTCGTCGCCCGGCCGGGCCCGGTCACGCCTCAACGCGCGCCCGCGTGGCACTTCTCCCATGACCTGCACGCAGATGTTGAGCGGGCCGCGCGTCGTGTCCCCGCCGACGAGGTCCACGCCGTGCCGGCGCGCGAGGCGCATGAAGCCCTGCATGAAGGCGGCCAGCCAGCGCGTATCGACCCGAGGCAGCGCAATCGCGAGCGTCGCCCAGCACGGGGTCGCGCCCATCGCCGCGATGTCCGACAGATTGACGGCGAGCGCCTTGTGGCCGAGCCGTTCCGGATCCGCGCCCGGGGAGAAATGCCGTCCGGCGACCAGCATGTCCGTCGTGACCACCAGCTCGTTGCCGCGCCGCACGCGCACGATCGCGGCGTCGTCCCCGACGCCCAGCACGGCATGGCGCGCCGGATAGGTGAAGAAACGCCTGATCAGCTCGAATTCCGACAGGGCCATGACCAGGGCTCAGGTCTGAGTGCTGAGTCGAACCACGACCCACGAATCACGAATCACGCTGCGTCTGCTTCTCGCGCTCGGTTGCGAGCTTCGCCTGCGCCTCGAGCCATTTCTTCTTCAGCACCTTGGGAAACCAGAAATCGACGGCGGCGAAAGCGAAGAAGAACAGCGCCAGCCAGCGCACGGTCTCGGGCGGCAGGAAGGCGCGGCCCTCGAACACGACGAAAAGCCCGAGGAAGGCGTTGATGACGCCCGCCAGGTAGAACATCATGATCCGTCGCTTCAGGCGCGGGTCCAACCGATACCCCTGAATGGAAAAAGCCCGGTCCGCACGCCGTAACGCGCGAGATAATGGTGTTCCATTCCCTATTCCCTATTTCCGATTGCCTGCTCCGCGGGCCTTAGGCGCGCGGCGAGCTTGTCGAGCACGCCGTTCACGAACTTGTAGCCGTCGGTGCCGCCATACTGCTTCGCCAGCTCCACCGCCTCGTTGATCACCGCGCGATAGGGCACTTCGGGCTGGTGCGCAAGCTCGTAGCCCGCGAGGAGCAGGATGCCGCGCTCGACCGGGCTCAACCGCGAGAACTCCCGATCGAGGTACGGCGCAAGCGCGCGCTCCAGCTCCGGCGCCGCCCCCACCGCGCCTTCCAGCAGCGCCGTGAAATACCCGGCATCGATCTTGTCGAATCCCCTGGCGTCGCTGAGCTGGCGGGCAATGGTCGCCGGGTCGGTGCCGGCGATCTGCCACTGGTAGAGCCCCTGCAGCGCAAACTCCCGCGCGCGCCTGCGGCTGGTTTTCATTCCCCGTCGAGCTTCTTCAGCAGGTTGGCCATCTCGATCGCCGCGGCCGCGCAGTCCGCGCCCTTTTGCGGCGCGCGCGCGGTCGCCTGTTCGTCGTTTTCGGTGGTCAGTATGCCATTGGCGACCGGCACGCCGGTGTCGAGCGCGACCGTGGTGATGCCGCCCGCCGATTCGTTGGCGACGATTTCGAAATGGTAGGTTTCCCCGCGGATCACGGCGCCGAGCGCGATCAGCGCGTCGTAGTTCCCGGTGTTCGCCAGCTTCTGCAGCGCAAGCGGCGCCTCCAGCGCGCCCGGCACGGTCACGACGCGGATGTCGGAGGCGAGCACGCCGTGCTGCTTCAGCGCTGCGGTGCAGGCCGCGAGCAGCGCTTCGCCCACCTCCGGATTGAAGCGGCTCACCACGATGCCGATGCGCAACCCTTCCCCGCGCAGGTCGGTTTGAGGCTTTTCGATGTCGTCTCTGCGCGCCATCCCGAATCCGCGGGCCGTGGAACGTGGATCACTTGCCCCGGGAGGGCGGCTGGACGTAGCCCGTCACCTCCAGCCCGAACCCCGCCATGCTCGGCATGGGCCGCGGCTGCGCCAGGAGGCGCATCTTCTTCACGCCGAGATCCTTCAGGATCTGCGCGCCGATACCGTAGTTTCTCAGCGCGAGGACCGGCGCCGCGGCCCCGCCCTCGCGCGCCCGCGCGTGCTCCAGCAGCTCCAGCGCCGTTTCCTGGCCGTGCAGCAGCACGACGACGCCGCATTCGGAGCGGCCGACCGCGGCGAGCGCATCGTGGAAATTCCAGGAGTGGCGGGTGCTGCGCACGTCGAGGAGGTCCATCACCGACAATGGCTCGTGCACCCGGACGAGCACTTCCTTTGCCGGCCCGAGTGTGCCCTTGACCAGCACCAGGTGCGTGGATTCCCCGACCCGCTCGCTGTAGACATAGAGCCGGAACCGCCCGTGCACGGTTTCGATGTCGCGTTCCGCCGCCCGCGTCACCAGTGACTCGGTGCGGCTGCGGTACTCGATAAGATCGGCAATGGTGCCGATGCGGAGCCGGTGCTGGCCGGCAAACTCGATCAGGTCCGGCAACCGCGCCATCTCACCGTTGTCCTTGAGAATCTCGCAAATCACCGCCGCCGGGGCGAGGCCCGCCAGTCGAGCCAGGTCGCAGCCCGCCTCGGTATGACCCGCGCGCGCCAGCACGCCGCCCTCCTGCGCCATGAGCGGGAAAATGTGGCCGGGCTGCACCAGGTCGGACGGCGACGCGTCTCGGCGCATCGCGACCTGCACGGTGCGCGCCCGGTCCGCGGCCGAGATGCCGGTGGTGACCCCTACCGCAGCTTCGATCGAGACCGTGAAGCTGGTGCCGAGCGGGGAGCGGTTGTTCGCAACCATCTGCGGCAGATTGAGCTGCCGGCACCGTTCCGCGGTGAGCGTGAGGCAGATGAGCCCCCGGCCGTAGCGCGCCATGAAATTGATCGCTTCGGGCGTGACGAACTCGGCCGCGATCAGCAGGTCGCCCTCGTTCTCACGGTTCGCCTCGTCCACCAGCACCGCCATCCTGCCGGCCTTGATGTCGGCGATGACCTCCGTGATCGGGCTGATGCCCGTCTCTTGCCTGGAACTCATCGAATGTATCTCGTTTCTCGTTTCTCGCTGCCTGTCACTGCCTGCCGTGGAGTCTGTCGACATAGCGCGCCAGCATATCCACTTCCAGGTTGACCTTGTGGCCCGCGCGCAGCGCGCCGAGATTGGTCGCCCCGAGCGTGTGCGGGATCAGGTTCACCTCGAATGCCGTGCCGTCGACCTCGTTCACGGTCAGGCTCACGCCGTTGACCGCAATCGAGCCCTTGCGGGCGACGAGCCTCGCAACGCCCTTCGGGGCCGTCACCGCCATCCGGCGGTTGCTGCCCGCCGCTTTCGTCCGCGCCACGGTTCCCACTCCATCCACGTGCCCGCTCACCAGGTGGCCGCCCACGCGATCCGACAAACGCATCGCCTTTTCCAGGTTGACACGGTCGCCCGCGGAAAACCCCGTGGTGCAGGCAAGCGTTGCGCGGGATGCGTGCGCCTCGAACGTCCGCGCTTTCCGCCCCATCACCGTGAGGCAAATACCGTTGACCGCGATGCTGTCGCCAACCGCGACATCCCTCAAGCCCAGGCCACCGGCGTCGATGACGAGCCTCACGCCTCCGCGCGCCGGCTTCACCGCGCGCACCGTGCCCACCACGGCGACAATACCACTAAACATTATACGAACCTCGCCACGACGCGGATATCGGGACCCACCATCGTGAGATCGTGGATGGCGAGCCGCCGGCGCGCCTCGAGGTCGGCGAGCTCGGGGAGGTGGAACATGCCTTGCGCTGCGTCGCCGAGGATGCTCGGCGCGAGATAGACCACCAGCTCGTCCACCAGCCCCTCGGCGAGCAGCGAGCCGTTCAGCCGGAAGCCGCCTTCGACGTGCACTTCATTCAGCTCGCGGCGCGCGAGCTCGCGGAACAAGGCGCCAAGCTCGACCTTACCCGCGCTGTCCGGCATCACGACCACTTCCGCCCCCTTCGCCTTCAACGCGGCAATCTTGGCGCGGTCCTCGTGAGCCCCGGCCACCAGCACTCCGCCGCCCTCGAGGATTCTCGCGGAGGGCGGCGTCTCCAGCCTGCTGTCCACCACTACTCGCAACGGCTGGCGGGACGTGGCGACCTCGCGCACGGTAAGCCGCGGGTCGTCCTCCCGCACGGTGCCGAATCCGGTCAGCACGGCGCACGCACGCGCGCGCCAGTGATGCCCATCGCGGCGCGCCGCTTGGCCAGTGATCCATTGGCTCCTTCCGTTCAGAAGCGCGGTCCTGCCGTCGAGGCTCGCGGCGAGCTTCATCCTCACCCAGGGCCGGCCGCGCGTCATGCGCGACACGAAGCCCACGTTCAATTCGCGGGCTTCGCTCTCGAGCAGCCCGCACGCCACGTCGATTCCCTGGTCCCGCAACAGCGAGAGCCCCTTGCCGCCAACCAGCGGGTTGGGGTCCTGAAACGCCGCCACCACGCGCGCGACGCCCGCCTGGATCAGCGCCTCCGCGCAGGGCCCGGTGCGCCCGCGGTGCACGCACGGCTCGAGCGATACGTAGGCGGTCGCGCCGCGCGCCCGCGCGCCCGCCGCGGCGAGGGCGTTCACTTCGGCATGCGGGGCACCCGCACGCTCGTGCCAGCCCTCGCCCGCAGTCGCTCCATCGCGCACGATGACGCATCCCACCCGCGGGTTGGGCGTAGCCGTGTAGAGCCCGCGCGCCGCCAGCTCCAGCGCCCGCGCCATGAATCGATGGTCGTCTGCGGTAAACACGGTGACGATTAAGAGCATTATTCCCCTCCTTTTCAAGAAGGGGTGGATGCGGAGCAGACGGGGTGGTTACGTGGGCATCGCTTGCTCCCACCACCCCGCCCGCTTGCGCGGGCACCCCTCCTCGGGCAGGAGGGGAGTTCAATCTGTCAGGCGCTCTGCGTCATTTCTCCTTGGAAGGACGCTGGACCTCCTTGATCGCGTCCTGGAAATCGTCCACGCCCTCGAAGCTGCGATACACGGAAGCGAAGCGGATATAGGCGACCTGGTCGAGCCTGCGCAGCTCCCGCATCACCATTTGCCCGATGCGCCGGGATCCGATCTCGCGCTCGCCGAGGGCGAGCACGTCCTGCGTGATGGTGGCAATGGCTTCGTCCACCAGCTGCGTCGGCACCGGGCGCTTGTGCAGCGCCCGCATGAAGCCGGTACGGAGCTTCTCCAGGTCGAACTCCGCGCGGCTGCCGTCCTGCTTCACCACCTGCGGCATCCGCAGCTCCACCGTCTCGTAGGTCGTGAAGCGCTTGTTGCACGCGGCGCACTTGCGGCGGCGGCGGATGCTGTCGCCGTCGTCACTCACCCGGGAGTCGATGACCTGGGTGTCGGGGGAATTGCAGAACGGGCACTTCACCTAGTTTCCATAGACGGGAAACTTCGCGCACAGCTTCTTCACCTCTCCCGCCACGCGTTTGATCGCCTTGTCGTCCGCGGGCGCGTCGAGCACGTCGGCGATCAGGTTGGCGAGCTGCTCGGCTTCGTGCTCCCTGAAACCGCGCGTCGTGACGGCCGGGGAGCCAATCCGGATGCCGCTGGCAACCGTCGGCTTTTGCGGATCGTTGGGAACGGCGTTCTTGTTCACCGTGATGTTCGCGGATCCGAGTGCGCCCTCGGCCTCCCGCCCCGTCAGCTTCGTCCCGCGCAGGTCCACCAGGAACATATGGCATTCGGTGCGGCCGGAAACGATGCGGTAGCCGCGCTCCTGCAAGGCCTTTGCCATCACGCGCGCGTTATCGAGCACTTGCCTCTGGTACTGCTTGAAGCCTTTCGACATCGCCTCCTTGAGGGCGACCGCCTTGGCCGCGATCACGTGCATCAGCGGCCCCCCCTGGATCATCGGGAACACCGCCGAGTTGAGCACCTTCTCGTGCTCGGCGTTGGCGAGGATCATGCCGCCGCGCGGCCCGCGCAGCGTCTTGTGCGTGGTGGTGGTGACAAAATCCGCGATCCCGATCGGGCTCGGGTAGAGCCCCGCGGCGATCAGTCCCGCGTAGTGCGCGATATCGGCCATCAGGAGCGCGCCGATCTTGTCCGCGATCGCCCGAAACCGCTTCCAATCGATCACCAGCGAGTAGGCGGAGGCGCCGGTGACGATCAGCTTGGGCTTTCTGACGTGGGCGAGCTCCTCGACCTGCTTGTAGTCGATCTCCTCGGTGTCCTTGTCGAGCCCGTAGGTCACCGCGTCGAAGTAGCGACCGCTCAGGTTCACCTTGGCGCCATGCGTGAGGTGCCCGCCCGCGTCGAGCGCCATGCCGAGGATGACGTCGCCGGGATGCAGCGCGGCCGCGTAAATGGCCTGGTTGGCCTGCGCGCCGGAGTGCGGCTGCACGTTGGCGTAGCCGGCGCGGAACAGTTTCTTCGCGCGGTCAATCGCGAGCTGCTCGGCGACGTCGACGAACTCGCAGCCGCCGTAGTAGCGCCGTCCCGGGTAACCCTCGGCGTACTTATTGGTGAGCACCGAGCCCTGCGCCTGCAGCACGCGGGGACTCGCGTAATTCTCGGAGGCAATCAGCTCGAGGTGGTCTTCCTGGCGCTGAACCTCCTTCTCGATGGCGCCCCACAACTCCGGATCGAAGCGTTCGACGGTATCCTTCTGCGAGTACATGAATGGCGGCCGCCGGTTTCGTAAACTCTTGATTCTAGCACCGAATCATTCGCCCGCGATGGTCATGCGCTCGACCAGGATGGAGCCGCACTGGCGGGAACCGCGGCGGACGACGTCGGTTCCGACCGCGATGATGCCGCGGAAGATATCCTTGAGGTTGCCGGCGATGGTGATTTCCTGAACCGGATACGCGATTTCCCCCCGCTCCACCCAGAACCCCGCCGCGCCGCGCGAATAATCGCCCGTCACCGGGTTGACCCCGTGCCCCAGCAACTCGGTCACCAGCAGCCCCTCGGCCATCGTCTTCAGCAGACCTTCGAATCCAAGCCCGGTATCCTGCAGGATCAGGTTGTGATTGCCGCCGGCATTGCCGGTGGACCTGAGCCCCAGCTTGCGCGCCGAGTAGCTGCCGAGAAAATAACCCTCCAGCACGCCGCGCTGCACGACCGCGCGCGGGCGCGTCGCCACGCCCTCCTCGTCGAAGGGCGCGCTGGCGAGGCCCTTGGCAAGGTGCGGCTCTTCGCTGATGTTGACCCGCCCGGCGAAGACCTGCTGGCCCGCGCTGTCGAGCAGGAATGATGACTTGCGGTAGAGATTGCCGCCGGAGACCGCCGAGACGAAATGCCCGAGCAGGCTCGCCGCGATCGGCGCCTCGAACAGCACCGGCGCCTGCGTCGTCGCGATCTTGCGCGCGCCGAGGCGGTGAATCGCGCGCTCGCCCGCGCGGCGACCCACGCTCTCCACCTCCGGCAGGTCGGCGGCATCGCGGCCGGTTTCGAACCAGTCATCGCGCTGCATTTCGTCGTTCTTTCCCGCGACCAGCGCGCACCACACGCTGTGGCGCGAGCTGGGAAATCCGTCCAGGAAGCCGAGGGAGTTGCCGTAGATGAAGTGCGCTCCCTGCGTCGAGACCGTGGCGCCCTCCGAGTTGGTGAGGCGCTTGTCCACGGCGAAGCCCGCCGCCTCGCAGGCGCGGGCGATCTCGATCGCGCGCTCGACCGGCAGGTCCCGCGGATGCCACAGGTCGAGGTCGGGGACGTCGCGCGCGAGCATTTCCGCATCGGCGAGCCCTGCGCACTCGTCCGCTGCCGTGAATCTCGCGATGGACAGCGCGGCATCCACCGTGTCGCGCATCGCCTGCGGGGTGAAATCGGTGGTGCTGGCGTGACCGCGCTGCTGGCCGAGATAGACCGTGACCCCGATGCCCTTGTCGCGGTTGTATTCGATGGTCTCGACGGCGCCGCGCCGCACCGTCACGGTCTGGCCGGCGCCCTCGCTCACCTCGGTCTCGGCCGCGCTCGCGCCGCGCTGCGCGGCGTAATCGAGCACGTCCCGCGCAATCTGCCGGAGCCGGTCGGCGCTGAACGAAAAATGCGAGTCGGGCATCGGCGTCCCTTTCGAAAGGGAGCCAGCATGAAAAAAGGAGCGATATCATAGCAGCTTGCCCATGCGCAGTGACGAGTGACAAGTGACGAGTGACGAGGAAAAACCGAGCAAGACACAGCGCAAGAAGGCGGTGCACGCGCTGCAGGCGCTCGGCGAGGAGCTGGTGGCGCTCACCGCGGAGCAGCTCGCCCGCGTCGCGCTGCCCGAGCTGCTGCGCGACGCGGTGATGGCGGCACGGCGCATCACCCGCTTCGAGGCGAAGCGCCGCCAGCTCCAGTACATCGGCAAGCTCATGCGCCGCGTCGAGGTGGAGCCGATTCGGGCCGCCCTCGACGCCGCGCTCGCCCGATCGCGCGGAGAGGCGGCCGCGCACAAGCGCATCGAGGCCTGGCGCGAGCGACTGCTGGCCGATCCAGGCGCTGTCAACGAGCTGGTCGCGGATTTCCCGGGGGCAGACAGGAGGCAATTGCGCGCGTTGGCACGTGCCGCGCTGCGCGAGCGCGCCGAGGGCCGCCCGCCGCGCGCTTTTCGCGAGCTCTATCAGGCGCTCCGCGCCCTGATAGAGCACAAGGTGACGAAAAAGGGTGACGAATAAGGGTGGTCACTTCTCGCTGATATACTTTCACGCCATGATTTCCGCACCGGAAGAATTGGTCGTCGGATTAGTCTCAATCAGCGACCGCGCTTCGCAAGGCGTCTACCAGGACGAGGGCTTACCGGCGCTCGAGGAATGGCTGCGAAAAGCGGTCGCGTCGCCGCCCGTGCGCATGGTGAAGCGGCTGATCCCGGACGAGCGGCCCGCCATCGAGGCGGCGTTGAAGGAACTGGTGGACCGGGAGGGCTGCCATCTCGTCCTCACCACCGGCGGCACCGGCCCGGCCGCGCGCGATGTCACCCCGGAAGCTACGCTCGCCGTCGCCGACAAGGTGATGCCGGGATTCGGCGAGCAGATGCGGCAGGTGAGCCTGCGCTTCGTGCCCACGGCGATCCTGTCGCGGCAGGTGGGCGTGATCCGCAAGCAGGCGCTGATCCTGAACCTTCCCGGCCAGCCGAAGGCCATCCGGGAAACGCTCGAGGGTGTCCGTGACGAGAGCGGCAAGACCGTCGTCAACGGGATCTTCGCCGCGGTGCCCTACTGCATCGATCTCATCGGCGGGCCCTACATCGAAACCCACGCGGTCGTCGTGAAGGCGTTCCGGCCGAAGTCCGCTATGCGCCCCAAGAAGTGATGGGTGATGAGTGATGGGTGATGAGTAAGGCGGACCAGCTGCTCGATGCGATCGAGATCGAAACCGGGGAGAATCCCTCCAGCAGCGTGATCTGGATGCACGGGCTCGGCGCCGACGGCAACGACTTCGTGCCGATCGTGAGCGAGCTCGGGCTCGACGGGGCGCCGGCGACCCGTTTCCTGTTCCCCCACGCGCCGATGCGGCCGGTGACGATGAACAACGGGTACGTCATGCGCGCCTGGTACGACGTTTCGCTGGGCGACCTCGAGGGCAATTCGCGCCGCGCCGACGAGCGGGGCGTACGCGAATCGCAGAAGAGCATCACCGCCCTGATCGAGCGCGAAGTGAAGCGCGGCGTCGAGCCGGAGCACATCGTGCTCGCCGGCTTCTCGCAGGGCGGCGCGATCGCGCTGCAAACCGGGCTGCGTTATCCGCGGAAGCTTGCCGGGGTGATGGCGCTGTCCACCTACCTTCCGCTCGCGGAATCCCTGCCCAGGGAAGCGGCCGCCGCCAACCGGAATACGCCGATCTTCATGGCGCACGGCACCTACGACCCGGTCGTCCCGCTCGTGATGGGCGCGGGCTCCATGACCTTGCTGACCGGGCTCGGCTATGCCGTCGAGTGGCGGCAGTATCCGATGCCGCACTCGGTATGCCCCGAGGAGATCCAGGACATCGGCGTATGGCTGCGCACGGTGCTATGAGCGGCCCGCTCGCCGGCGTGCGCGTCATCGACCTCACCACGGTGGTGATGGGCCCGTTCGCGACCCAGATCCTCGCCGACCTCGGGGCGGACGTCATCAAGGTCGAGCCTCCCGAAGGCGACGTGTTGCGCCACATCGCGCCCATGCGGCACCCCGGCATGGGGCACATATTCCTCCATCACAACCGCAACAAGCGCTCGCTCGTGCTCGATCTCAAGCAGCCGGCCGGGCGGGATGCGCTGCTGCGTCTCGCCCGGGAGGGCGACGTCCTGATCTACAACGTGCGGCCGCAGGCGATGCGGCGTCTGCGCCTCGGCTACGACGACGTGGCCGCCGTCAATCCGCGCATCATCTACGTCGGAGCCTACGGCTACGGCGAAGGCGGGCGTTATGCCGGGCAGCCCGCCTACGATGACCTGATCCAGGGCATGGTGGCCCTGCCCTGGATGATGCATGCCGCCGGGGCGGACCGGCCGCGTTACGTGCCGACTGCGATTACCGACCGCATCACGGGGCTCGCCACGGTCAACGCTGTCACCAGCGCGCTCTATTGCCGCGAGCGCTCCGGCCAGGGCCAGGCGATCGAGGTGCCGATGTTCGAGACCCTCGCCCACATGATCCTGGGCGATCACATGGGCGGCCGCACGTTCGAGCCGCCGTTGAGCCCCGCGCGCTACGAGCGCATGCTGGCGCCGCACCGCGTGCCGTACGCGACCAAGGACGGCTACGTGTGCGTGCTGGTCTATAACGACAAGCACTGGCGCAGCTTCTTCAAGCTGATCGGCCGCGAGGAGATGTTCGATTCCGACCCGCGCTTCTCGAGCCAGGAGGCGCGCTCCCGCAACATCGGGGAAGTCTACGCGTTCGTGGCAGAGAGCATGCTGGCGCGCACCAGCGCGGAATGGCTGCGGTTGCTGAAGGAGGCCGACATTCCCGTGGCGCCGCTCCATTCCGTGGACGACATCATCGACGACCCGCATCTCGCGGAATCCGGCTTCTTCGTGATGGCCGGGCACCCGACGGAAGGCCGCGTGCGCATGATGGCGGCGCCGGGCACCTGGTCGCGAACGCCGCCGGACGCATTGCGTCCCGCGCCGCGCCTGGGCGAGCACAGCGTCGAGGTTCTGCGCGAAGCGGGCTATGCCGATGCGGAGATCAACGCGCTGATCGCGCGTGGGATCACCCGGACGCCTTGACTCCCGCGACGCGCGGGCCACGCGCTGCGAGCACTCCCGATCATGCGCTCTGCTGCGTGACCTTGAACCTGGCCCAGTCGAAGTCTTCGCCGCCCTCGACCAGCCCGACCGGCGTCAACTGGTAAGACTTTTCGCTCACCATCATGTCGAGGTGGTCGCGGCCGTTGTAGAGGCCGCCCCGCATGATGATGCCCACCTCGCCGCGGGCGTCGGGGCCGGTGGGCAGCAATATCGCCCGCTCCACGTCGCGATCCCCGGCCGTGAAGGAAAGCGTCTGCGCCGCCGAGAGCTTGACCGGGATCGCGGTCCGCGTCAGCACCTGGATCCCGACGTGCCGCTGCTGCGACTCATCGCGCATGATGCGGCGGATCAGTCCGATTCCCCAGTACCGGGAAGACTCGCTTTGCAGACCGACCAGTGTCCCGACCCGGATCCAGTCGCTCTTGACCGTGGGGATGGCGGCGCCATAGCCGCCATCGCTCACGTCCTCCACGATCCAGCTCTCCCCGGAGCCGGCGGGCTGGCTCAAGCTGAAGTCGAGCGTGTCGTCGTCAGCGGGATCAAGCGTCCTGAGGATGTCCTTCAGCCCTGGCACCACCGTGAGACGGCCGGCGCTTGGCCGGCGCTCCGAGCTGCGTGCCGGCGGCTGCTCCGACCAGTACTGGGCGAGATGCCGCATCGTGCCGACCACGTTGTCCTTGCCGTAGTCGCCGCCGAGATGGACGCCCTGCGGCAGCGCGCCCGATTGCTGGATTTTTCCGATCAACGCGCTCAGATTTGCGAGACCCTTCCCGGCGCCGAAATATCGCAACGTGGCCTTGGGCGCCACCCCCTTGAACAGCCGCACCGCCGGGCCGGGCGACGCCAGATCCACGTAATGCGTGCAGCCGTCCGGCCGGTTCGAAATGTGGAACGCGCCCGCCAGGTGCGCCGCAGTCCGCTCCGCGATTTCCTGGCGCAGCGGCGGCAGGCCCTCGGGAGACGAGGCGGACAGCATCATCGCCGTCAGAAACTCGCGCCTGACCGTGCTCTCGCCGCGCGCGCCGGGGTAGAGCGTGACTGCGCCATCGGCAAAGCCCCTTTGCTCGGCAATCGAGTACGCCTGCGCGAGCTCCGACCAGATGCGCCGCTCGACCGGGCCGTAGCGCAGCAATCGCCACTTGAGCTGGGACGTCAGCGCGCGGATGGCGCGGGCGACGATGACCGGCAGGCTCTTCCGGATGATCGTCATGCCGATCTGCCCGTCCTCGTACTGCTTCACACACCGCAGGTAGCCGTCGCCCAGCTGCCGCCACAGGCCGTAGAGCGCGTTCCACAGCCGGTTCTCCTGGAACTTCAGCTGGCGGGACATCGAAAGATAGTCCTGCGACAGCTTGCGCACGTGGTTGCGCGCGGCGCCGTCGAGCAGGTCGATGTTGTCATAGCGCTGGTTGAGCTTGAACTCGCCGGTCTGATGGATCGTGTCGAGCCACTCGTTGATTTCCTCGAGCGCCTTGGGAGGATCGTTCACCGGCAACGCATCGATGATTTCCCGCGCCCGCTTGGCGTCGGCCATCGGATGGTCGACCTTGCCTCCCAGCCAGTTGATTGCCATGTGCTTCCCTGATATCCCGGCGTCGCGCCGCGTGGGCGAGCCTTACCTCGATCGCCGGATTGTAGTGCAGCGTCCCGGAGCGAACCAGTTCCGGCGCGGGGTCATCCGCCGTGCCGCGTGACCTTGAACCTGACCCACCGGAAATCCTCGCCGGACTCGAGGATGCGCGAGGGCACGAGCCGATAGTTCCGGCGTTGCACGGTCATGTCGAGACCGTCGCGGCCGTCGAATATTCCCTCACGCAACAACAACTCGACCTCACCCCGGGCATCGGGCTTGACGGTCAGCAGGATTGCCGATTCCTCCCGCAGGTCGAAGTTGAGCGCCGACATCGTGTTGGCCTTCGAAATCGTGACCGGGACAGCGGTTTTCGTCAGGACCTGGATGCCGACCCGCCGCTGCTGGTGCGCGTCGCGCGTGATGCGCCGGATCACGCCGATACCCAGGTGCTCGGAGATTTCTGCCTTCATCCCGATCAGGGCGCCGACCCTCACCCAGTCGATCAGCTGGGGCGGCACGATCGCTCCGTAGCCGCCGTCGCTCACGTTCTCGACGATCCAGCTCTCGGCGGTCTGGTTCCGGCTGAAGTCGAGCGGGTTGCTGCTGCCCGGCTCCAGCACGCTGAATACCTGATCCGCTCCCGGCACGACCGTAATGCGGGCGGCGGTCAGCCGGCGCTCCGACCCGCGCGCGGGCGGCCGGTCGGACCAGTACTGCGCGAGGTGTCCGAACACTGCGATGACCTCATCCTTGTCATAGCTGCCGCCGAGATCGACCCCCTGCGGACTGCCGCCCCGCGCGGTTGCCTGCTCCGTGAGCCGCTCGATACCGGCCAGCGCGTCCCCCGCGCCGAAGAACAGCAGCCCGGACGGCGCCACTCCCGGCACCAGCCGCGCCGGCGACCGGGGGACCGCCAGATCGAAACCGTGGGTGCAGCCTTTCGGCCCCGCGGACAGCACGAACGAGTCCGCAAAGTGCTCGATCGCGCGCTCGGCGATCTGCTGCTTCACCGGCGTCAAGCCGTCGAGCGAGGAGGCAGGAAGCATCAGCGCCTTCAGGAACTCGCGCTTTACCGTGCTCCTGGGATGCGGCGTGGGATACACCGCGATTTCACGTTCGCTTATTCCCTTTTCCTCGGCGAGACGGTACAGCAGCGCGAGATGCGACCAGATGCGCTTATCGACGAGCCCGTAACGCAGCAGTATCCACTTCAGCTGCAGCGCCAGCGAGTGCAAGGCGCGCGCCACGATCGCCGGCAGGACCTTCTCGACGGCGGAGGCGCCATCGAATCCGCTGACGCACTCCTTGATGCACCGGACATAGGCGTCGCCCAGTTCCTTGCAGGTGCCGAACCCGGCGCTCCACAGCCGGTTTTCCTGGAACTTCTGCACGCGGGGCGTGGACAGGTATTCCTGCGTGACATCCCGCTGGTGGCGCTGGGCCGCGCCGTCGAGGAGATCCACGCTCTCGTAGCGCCGGTCGACCTTGAGACCATCGGCCCGATTGAGCGAGTCGAGCCACTCGCCGATCTCCTCGAGCGCCTTGGTCGAATCCTGGGCCGGCAGCGCGGCCACGATCTGGCGCGCCTGCGCCGGGTTCGCCATCGGGTGGACGCCATCGGCGCCGCCCCGCCACTTGATTGCCATGCTCTGCCCCGAACCGGGTCCTCTCAATGGAATTTCGCGGGAAAGAGATTGTAGTGTATCGGCGCAACGCAAAGAAGCGTGATCATTCGGCCATGGCGTGCCGCGTCACTCCTTGTACTGCAGTGCCGCAGCACGCCCGCGGGCAGGATCCAGACCGGCGAGTATGCCGATGCCGATCACGAAGAAGACGCCGGTCACCAGCATCGCGAAGCGGTGATTCCCGAGCGTGACCCAGGTGACGACGCCGTAGGTCATGGGCCCGAGTATCGCCGAGAGCTTTACCGCGAGCCCCCACAAGCCGAAGAATTCCGCCGTGCGCGCAGGCGGACTCAAGTAGCCCACCAGGGCGCGGCCCGCCGACTGGCTGGAGCCCAGGCAGACCCCGACCAGGTTGGCAACGACCCAGAACATCGTCACGCTCACGGCCATCCACGCCAGGATCACCGCCGCGAGCCAGCCGATGAGGGTGATGACAAGCGTCCTCACGTGCCCAAGCCGGTCCTGCACGTGGCCAAAGGCGAATGCGCCCGCCGCCGCAGTGACGTTTACCACCAGGATCAGGGCAAGCGTGTCGCGCGTGGTGAACTTCATGACCTCCTGGGCGTAGACCGCGGCCAGCGCGACCACGGTCTGGATGCCCGCCTGGTAGAACACCACGCACACCAGGAAACGCCACAAGTCCGCGTGGCGCCGCGCATGCCCGAGCGTGTCCGCGAGGCGCGCAAACGCGCTTCTCACGATATCGGAGGCACCGGCGACCGGTTGCGCCCGCTCTCGCAGGAAAAAGAACGTTGGCAGGCTCGCGATCGCGAACAGGGCGGCGGTAATCAGCATGGTGACGGGCACGAACTCGTCGGCGGTCGCGCCCTGCGCCTGCGCATGGGTCACGTAGACGAGGCACAGCCCGAGGGCAACGAGGCCGCCGAGGTAGCCCAGGCTCCAGCCCCACCCGGAGACCCTGCCCATCGCCTCGCCACGCGCAATTTCCGGCAGGAACGCGGCGATCAGATTCTCACCGCTGCCGAAAAAGAAATTGGAGAGGATCACCAGCGCGATGCCGAGCACGAGCTCCCCGCGCCCGACGAGCGCCAGTCCCGCGGTGAAGACGACGCACCCCACCGTGGTGAACACCAGCAAGCGCTTCTTTGCCGCGTGCACGTCGGCATAGGCGCCCAACACCGGGGCGGTCAGCACGATCAGTGCATAGGAAACCGCGAGCGCGGCGGTCCAGGCAAAGGTCGCCCACGGCGCGTTGCCCGCCACCACGCCAACGAAATAGGCGTTGAAGATTGCGGTGATGACGACGGTGGTGTAGCCCGAGTTGGCGAAGTCGAACATCGCCCAGGAAAAAACCTCGCGCCCTTCTACACCCGGCGCGAGGTTTTTTCCTAACGGAGAATTACTCAATTTAAGAATCCGCGGGCCCGGTCGAGAACGTCTGCTCGCGGGGGAAGGACACGCTACCACCCGATGTGGCAGCCGCGGCTACGTGGCGGATTCTTCCCATTTCAGCAAGCGCATGCGGTTGGCGATATTTCATGCTTGTATTTCTTGCGGAATATCGTTTGCTGCCAGCGCGCCATCACGTCCGACTCGCCGGATGGCGTAGAACCGGTATTTACGATAACAACGGCGCTCGGTCCTGGCAATTCCGGCGTAGTTCCCACGGGCGTCAGGCGACGTTGTGGCAAGCCGCCTGAAACCGCGAGACGGATCGGCACCGCAGCCCGACGCTGTGCGGGCCTAGTCGGTAGCGTGCTCGGCCAGGAATGGGCCATTTTCCGCGCGTTGCAACTGCGTATGGCCGCGAGTAGTCTCTATCCGCGTCGCCTTTACCCCGGCAAGCCTCGTGATCGATGCAAACAAGCGAAAACTGGTTTCGGCCGCAATGTTCGCGCCGGCGGTATTTTTGCTTCCGGCAACCCTCCACGCACAACAAAAAGCCCGCGTGCCTCGCGTCGGGTATCTCACGGCGAGCCACGCGATGGATGACGATCAGCTTGCGCTCGCTTTCTTGCGCGGACTCGAGGACCTCGGGTACGTGCAGGGGCAGAACATCCTCTTCGAGAAGCGCGCAGCGCTCGGCCGCCTCGAACTGCTCCCCGGTCTCGCTGCGGAGCTCGTACGAGCAAACGTGGACGTGATCGTCGCGCCGCCGCTGCCGGCCGCGCTTGCGGCGGTCAAAGCGACGCGCACCATTCCAGTCGTATTCATGATGGTCGCCGATCCTGTCGGCGCCGGACTCGCGACAAGTTTGTCCCGGCCCGGCGGCAATGCAACCGGGCTGTCCAATCAGTCGGGAGATTTGGCGGCGAAGATGATCGAGCTGCTCAGGGAAGCCGTGCCCACCGCGAGACGCCTGGCCGTGATGACCCGAACCGGCAATTCAGGGCACGACACCCAGTGGGCCTTCGGCGTGACTGCAGCGACGCGGCTGAAGCTCACATTGCAGCGGATCCAGGTTACCGGCTATGACGGCGTCGATGGCGCACTGCGTGAAGTTGGAGAGTTGCGTTTCGATGGACTGGTGCTGCTGTCCGACCCGGTTTTCGTCAGCCGCCGTCAGGACATCGTCCGCGCCGTGAATGCCATGCGCCTGCCGGCCATCTATGGATTCGCCGAATTCACCGATGCGGGCGGCCTGATGAGCTACGGCGTAAACCTCGGGGATCAGTTCAGGCGTGCCGCGCATTACGTCGACCGCATCCTGAAAGGGGCCGCCGCCGGTGACCTTCCCATCGAGCAGCCGTCGGCATTCGAATTCTCGATCAACGCAAAGACGGCGGCGCGCATCGGACTCGCTCTGCCACGCGAACTTCGGCTGCGCGCCGACCGCCTGATTGAATGAGCGCTTCACGCACGCTGCACCGGAAATACACGATCCTGATCGGCGGATTCGTCATCGGCGCGCTATTTCTCGCGGGACTCGTTCAAGCGTATTTCTCGTACCGCGACAGCCGCGCCGCGGTGTCCGCTCTCACGCAGGAAAAAGCGCTCGTCGCGGCCACGCGCATCGACGATTACGTAAAGGGCATCGTCGAGCAGATCGCATGGGTGACGCTGCCCATGCGCGACCTGGGCAAGCAGGCATTGTTACAGCGTCGCTTCGAATACCGCAATCTATTGAAGCAAGTCCCGGCAGTCACGGATATCCGGCAGCTCGACCGGCGCGGAGGCGAGGAACTCCTGGTCTCACGCACGGAGCTCGACGTGATCGCATCGGGAACCGATTACTCCAACGACGCGGGCTTTGTCGCAGCCCGCGCAGGGGCGCTTCACTTCAGTCCCGTTTATTTTCGCAAGGGGACGGAGCCTTATACTCGCGTCGCGGTACCCGCGCGCCGGGGTGCGGAAACGGTCGCGCTGGCGGAAATCAACCTGAAGTTCGTGTGGGAAAGCGTATCGCGCATCGAAGTCGGGCGCACCGGATATGCCTATGTCACCGACAGCACCGGCCGGCTGATTGCCCATCCTGATCTCAATCTCGTGCTGCAGAACAGCGATTTCTCCCAGCTTGCGCAGATCCGCGCGAAGAACGGCGCGGTGCTCGCGCAGAGTCACGCCGGGACGAACGTGATCGCAGCATCCGCGCCGATGGGGGTGCCCGGATGGACGGTGGTGGTTGAGCAGCCGATCGCGGAAGCATACGGGCCCGTCTACGCGAGCCTGACTCGTCTTGGCGTCATTGCCGCGCTGTCGCTCGTCCTGGCTTCGCTGGGCGCGCTCGTGATCGCGAGGAGAATCGCTGCCCCGGTGAAGGCCCTTGAAACCGGGGCCATGCGGCTGGCCGCCGGCCGGCTCGACTATCGAGTGCGCGTCGAGACCGGAGACGAATTCGAGATGCTTGCGTCTCAATTCAATGCCATGGCCGGGAGCCTCAGTCAGTCGCATGAAGAGCTGGAGCAAAAAATCGAGGGGCGCACCCGGGACCTCGCGCTCGCCAACCAGGCAAAATCGCGCTTTCTGGCTGCCGCGAGCCACGACCTGCGCCAGCCGATGCACGCGCTTGGGCTCTTCGTCGCGCAACTGCGCGGCAAACCGCTGCTGGCCGAGCAACGCAGACTCGTCGACCGCATCGACGCTTCCGTGTCGGCAATCGGCGCGCTGCTCGACTCGCTGCTCGATATTTCACGCCTGGACGCGGGAGCCGTAACGCCCGAAATCGCCGACTTTCCGGTGAACAGCCTGCTCAGCCGGATGGAAGACGAGTTCATGCAAGCGGCCCAGGAAAAAGGGCTCAGGTTCCGTGTTGTTCCGAGCCGGGTCTGGGTCAGCAGCGACCCGCTACTGCTCGAGCGCATCGTGACCAATCTCGTATCGAACGCCCTGCGCTATACGCGGCGCGGTGGGGTCATCGTCGGTTGCCGTCGTCGTGGAGCAAAGCTGTACATCCTGGTTTGTGATACCGGCCGCGGCATTCCTGCCGACGAGCATCAACGAATTTTCGCGGAGTTCTACCAGCTAGCTAATCCCGACCACGACCGTAGCCAGGGACTGGGGCTGGGACTTGCAATCGTCGACCGCCTTGCGCGGCTGCTCGGTCATCACGTTGAAGTCCGTTCGAAAGTGGGCAAGGGCTCGACATTCATCGTGACCGTGCCGCGGGGAACGCCGGGAGAGGCGACGCAGCCGGTGCGCGCTGTCGACACCGGCATTCCCAGAGGCACGCTCGTGGCGCTCATCGATGACGACGTCCTGGCGCGCGACGGCATGCGCGGACTGCTCTCGGACTGGGGTTGCGACGTGGTGGCGGCCGCATCCGCCGCCGAAGCCGTGCACGGACTTGCCGCCCACAATCGGCCGCTTGACCTCGTAGTCTCGGATTACCGCCTGCGCGATGGCAGTACCGGCATCCACGCAATCGGGCAATTGCGCGCCACATACTCCGCGGACTTGCCGGCCTTCCTGATCAGCGGCGACACGAGCGGTGGCGTCCTGCGCGAAGCCGAAATGGAGGATCTGCACCTGCTCACCAAGCCGGTCACGCCGCTCAAGCTGCGCGCACTGGTCAGCCAGCTGCTCAAAGCCCGCCGCGCGGGTGCCCAATTCCACGCAGTCAGTTGACCCGGTCCTGCTTCCAGCCCAGCCGCCCTGCGGCGATCACCGCCTCCGTCCGGTTGGTGACGTTGAACGCCTTCAGGATGGCGGTAACGTGATTTTTCACGGTGGCTTCGGCGACCCCGAGCTCCCTGCATATGCGCTTGTTGGACTTCCCTTGCAGCATCAACGCAAGCACCTCGCCCTCGCGTTCCGTAAGCTGCGGTTCACCGACCGGCCGTGACGCAGGGTGCGCTCCCGCAAGCGCCTCGGGCGGCAGGTATACGCCGCCCGCACACACCAGTCGCAGTGCACTCACCATCACTTCGTGAGGCGTCGATTTCGGGATGTAGCCGACGGCGCCCAACTGAATCGCGCCGGTTACGGATTTCTGATCCTTGGCGCCCGACAGCACCACCACTCCGGTGGCAGGATACCGCCGGCGCACTTCGCTCAGCACGGCAAAGCCGTCCATATCCGGTAAATTGAGGTCGAGCAGCACGAGGTCCAGCCCCGGCTGCTCGCCGGCGAGGCGCAAAGCGGTCGCGCCGTCCGGCGCCTCGAGCACTTCGCAATCCGAATCGAGTACGGCAAGGACGTTGCGCAGCGCTTCGCGGATCAGCGTGTGATCGTCGACGACGAGAACCTTCAACGATTTCTTCCTTTAAGCTCCGCACGTTTTTTTCAGGATAACACCGACTGAAGCCGCCGTGGGAGCAGGACTTAAGTCGTGTGACCAAAGTCCCGGGTCATTCTAGCAAACTGCCCTGGATCAAGACTTTCATCCAGAGACTTCAGTCGGATTTACGTCGCGGCGGCGTGGAGCGATATTCACTTCCGCTGTATCACCTAATCTTTTTTGGCCGTGGTCCACACGAGAGGAGTCATCACATGAGAAAGCTGCTGTTGGGAACCGCTGCGATTCTGTTGTCTGTCAACGCGCTTGCACAGCAGGGTGGAGTACTAAGCACGGACAGCGGTATCGTCACCAAACCGAGCAAATACTCGGTGAAAGAAACGATTGACCGAGTGGAGGCTGCAGCCAAGGGCGTTGGTGCAAACATTTTTAACCGCATCGACTATCAGGAAATGTCCAAGAAAGTGAAAGTTGATATCCGGCCCAACCAACTGGTCATCTTCGGGCGCGGCGCAGGCGGCCCATACATTATTGCGGAAGCGCCATTGGCGGCGCTGGACCTCCCATTCAAAGCGCTGGCGTGGGAGGATGCCCAGGGGAAAGTCTGGTTGAGTTACATCAATGGCAGTTACATCGACCAGCGATACGCCATCAAGGGCGCTGCGAAGTACGTCAAGAACATCGACGAAACGATAGGAAAAATAGTCAGCGAAGCCCTTAAGTAACCCGGCGCGACCGTCCGCCGAGGGCGCTACGGTTACCTTAACCCACGAGCGATAAGCAACAAGCGACATAGGAGAAGACAACATGAACAAGTTCATTTTTGTGGTCGTTGCATTGGTGCTTTCCCTTGGGGCCCGGGCCGATGAGATCACGGCCGTTGAGGGGCTTATTGCACAACCCAGCAGCTATTCGGCCAGCGAAACCGTGAACCGGTTGGAAGCAGCGCTGAAAGCAAGCAGCATGACGGTCTTCGGTCGCCTCGACCATTCGCAGGCCGCTGAAGGCGTGGGATTGACGCTGAAGCCGCTGGTGGTGGTGGTGTTCGGGAACCCGAAAAACGGTACGCCGCTTTTTGTGCGGTCGCCGACCTTGGGAATCGATTTACCGCAGAAGTTTCTCGTATGGGAAGACGCCAAGGGTCAAGTCTGGCTTGCTTATAACTCTGCCGAATATCTGCACCAGGTCATTCGCCCCCGGCACGGCGTAAAAGGCAATCCCGCTCAGATGAAAACACAAGCTGCGTTGTTGGAGAAGATCGCCCATTCGGTCGTGCAGTAGTCATTCACCAGCGGCGCTTGCTTGGGAAGGCGAAACTGGAAAAGTGTGGCTGACAAGCGCTTGAATAGCGAACTCGCGGGTTGACGATCGCACTCGAGTCGCTAAATTACACCGCGGCGCTTGAGTTCCTCCTGCTGCTCCTCGCTATAGCCGAGCGCGGCGAGCACTTCGGCCGTGTGCTCGCCAAGCGCCGGACCGACCCATTTCGTGCTTCCCGGGGTCTCCGAGAGCTTCGGCACGATGCCCGGAAGCTTGAGCGGTTTGCCGTCCTCGAGCGTGAACTGCTGGATCATCCCGCGCATCGCGTAATGCGGATCGCGCGCGATATCGGCGATATCGTAGATCTTGCTGCTCGGCACGTCGGCCTGCTCCAGCACCTGCAGCACGTGCTCGAGGTCGTGCGCGGCGACCCAATCGCCGATCACTTCTTCGATTTCCTCGGTGCGCGCGACGCGCCCGTCGTTGTGCGCGAGCGCGGGGTCGTTCGCGAGGTCGGGCCGGCCGACGGCGTTCATCATGCGCTTGAAGATGGGATCGGCGTTCGCGCCGATCACGACATACTTGTCGTCGCGCGTGACATAGGTGTTGGAGGGCACGATGCCGGGAAGCGACGCGCCGCTCCTCTCGCGCACGAAGCCGAACCTGTCGTATTCGGGCAGCACGCTCTCCATCATGTTGAACACCGCTTCGTAGAGCGCCACATCGACGACCTGGCCGCGCCCGCCGTTGACGTTGCGGTGGTGGAGCGCCATCAGCGCACCGATCACGCCGTGCAGCGCGGCGATCGAATCCCCGATCGAGACGCCAACGCGCACCGGCGGCCGGTCGGGGTAGCCCGTGACGTAGCGCATCCCTCCCATCGATTCGCCGATGGCGCCGAAGCCGGGCCGGTCGCGGTAGGGCCCGGTCTGCCCGAAGCCCGAGAGCCGCACCATGACGAGCCCCGGGTTCAGCTTCGAGAGCCGGTCCCAGCCCAGGCCCCACTTCTCCATCGCGCCGGGCCGGAAGTTTTCGACCACGATGTCCGCGCCCTCCGCGAGCTTGCGCACGATCTCCTGCGCTTCCGGCTGCTTGAGGTCGAGCGTCACCGATTTCTTGTTGCGCGCCTGCGCGTACCACCACAGCGAAGTGCCCTGGTGCAGCTTGCGCCATTTCCTCAGGGGGTCGCCGAGACCGGGCGGCTCGATCTTGATCACTTCCGCCCCGAACTCCGCGAGCAGGCGCGCGCAGAACGGCCCGGCGATCAGCGTGCCGAGCTCGATCACCTGGATGCCTTGAAGGGGAAGCGGTTTCGCGTCGCTCACTTCAATTCCGCTTCAGTCGGTGAGGATACACAGCGGGCAATACCCGGCCGCCCGAACGCCGCCCGCCGGCATTATTGTCGGGTGGGAGCGACAGAAAAACCCGCTCAAGCTCAGCGAGATGTCCCGAGCGAGAAATTGTTCCGTCTCTTCCCGGCGACAGAATACTCTCCTCGTGGTGCCGGTTGTAGCGACAACCCGTTGATACATATCACCAACCCAATCTGGCACGCCCCATGCTAATTAACGGGCACCAGGACTATTGCCGGCAGCACTTTACCCGGCGTGGTTCTATCCCTCCCCTGTTTCCCCCGGCATATGCCGGGGTTTTTTTGTACCGCCTTCCCTTATCGTGGGTCGATCGGCGCCCGGGGCGCAACGTTCAGCAATGATTCCAGGTACGCCGCCATGGCAATGAGCTTCGCCTCGCTGCGCGGCGGTCCTACCAGCTGCAAGCCGATCGGCAGGCCGGACCGGGTAAATCCGCCCGGCAGGGCAATCACCGGGCAGGCGGTCACGGTGATGGCGAGCGTCAGGATCAGCCAGCCCATGTAACCCTCGAAGCGCACACCGTCCACGGCTTCGGGGTACCTCTGGTTGACGTCGAACGGCGGACAGGTCACCGTGGGGCAGATCAGCAAGTCGAATTTCTCGAAAAATCTGGCGGCACGCCGGATCAGCTCGCCCTGCGCGACTTCCGCTTCGACGATCGCCCGCGGCGAGAGCTTGAGCCCGAACTCGGTGTTGTCGATGATTTCCTGCTTGTACCAGTGGCGATACTTCTCCATGAGCTGCGCATGGCGCCCGATAAACACCGCGCCGCGCAGCGTGAGAAAGGTCCTCTCGGCATCGCCCAGATCGGGATGCGCTTCCTCCACCGCCACTCCGTCGCGCGCGAGCCTCTCTGCCGCCGCCCGGCATGCCGCCCGCACCTCCCCGTCCACGGCGCGCGCGATGCCGAGATCGATGCTGAACGCGGCCCGTCCCGGTCTCTGCGGGCGCGCCGCGGCCGCCGAGAAAACCGGATGCGGACCCACCTGTGACAGGGGGTCGAGGGGATGCCAGCCGGCTTCGGCATCGAACATGAGCGCCGTGTCCGCGACGTCGCGCGCCATGGGCCCTTCCACCGAAAGGGGGTTGAACGGCTGCCTGGAGGTGCGCGGCACCATGCCCGGGCTGGGACGCAGTCCCGTCGTCGAACAGTAGCTCGACGGCGTGCGGATGCTGCCGCCGAAATCCCCCCCGGTCGCGAGCCATACCTGGCCCGCCGCCAGCGCGGCCGCCGACCCGCCGGAGGAGCCGCTCGAGGTCATGCGCACGTCCCACGGGTTGAGGGTCGCGCCGAACACGTCATTGAAGGTGTTGCCGCCCGCGGCGAATTCGGGCAGGTTGGATTTCCCAATTACCACGGCGCCATTCGCCTCGAGCCGCTGCACGACGATATCGGAGGCCGGCGCGATGCGGTCCGCGTAGATGCGCGAGCCGGAGGTGCAGCGCACCCCCGCCACGTCGGTGCCGTCCTTGACCGCAATCGGCAGGCCGTGCAGGTACTGCGGCGGCGGGTCCGGCCGCCGCTCGCTCATGATGCGGCGCGCGTGCTCCCGCGCGCGGTCGTAGCACAGCGTCACGAGCGCGTTGATCTTCGGATTGGTCACCGCGATGCGGTCCGCCGCGGCGTCGATCAGCTCGAGCGGCGAGACCTCGCGGCGCTTGAGCCGCCGCACCGCCTCCACCGCGGAAAGACGCCAGAGTTCGTCCATCTCCCCCTCCGTGAGCGGGCATGGTAGGGAGAAAACGAACAGCGCGTCAACGCCACGCCCGCCGCGGATCGTGATAGGCTTTTCGCCTCGTCACGAACATTTCGCATTGCGGTCACCCGGCCAGGACCAGTCATGAAGATTTCCGAGACCACGCTCACCCGCACCGGCGGGCAACTACTGGTCGACGCGCTCAAGGTTCATGGGGTGGACCTCGCGTTCGGCGTGCCGGGCGAGAGCTACCTGGAAGTGCTCGACGCGCTGCACGATGCGCGCGATGCCATCAAGTTCGTGATCTGCCGCCAGGAAGGCGGCGCGGCCTACATGGCGGAAGCCTACGGGAAGCTCACCGGCCGGCCCGGCATCTGCCTCGTGACGCGCGGACCCGGCGCGACCAACGCCGCGATCGGGGTGCACGCCGCGCACCAGGACTCGACGCCGATGATCGTTTTCATCGGCCAGGTCGGAAACGGTTTCGTCGAGCGCGAGGCGTTCCAGGAAATCGACTACCGCCGCATGTACGGGCCGTTCACGAAATGGGTCGCGCAGATCGATCGCGCCGACCGCGTGCCGGAATACGTGAGCCGCGCGTTCCATACCGCGACCTCGGGGCGTCCCGGGCCGGTCGCGCTGGCGCTGCCCGAGGACATGCTCACCGAGACCGCCGCGGTCGCGGACACCGGCCCCTATAAGCGCATCGCGGCGCACCCGGGGGAGGCCGACGTCAACAAGCTGCGCGAGATGCTGTCGCAAGCAAAGCGCCCCTTCGTGCTCCTCGGCGGCGGCGGCTGGAACGCCGAAGCCTGCGCCGACGTGCGCGCCTTTGTCGAAGCCAACGATCTCCCGGTCGGCACGGCGTTTCGCTGCCAGGATCTCTACGACAACCGGCTGCCGAACTTCGCCGGCGACGTCGGCATCGGCATCAACCCGGCGCTGGCCGAGCGCGTGAAGCGCTGCGACCTGCTGCTGTCGATCGGGGCGCGGCTCGACGAAATGACGACGAGCGGTTACACGCTGCTCGCCGTGCCGCGGCCGGCGCAGAAACTCGTGCACGTGCTCTCGGGCGCGGATGATCTCGGACGCATCTACGAGCCCGACCTGCCGATCCATTCCGGGATGCCGGAGTTCGCGCGGGCCGCTGCACAGCTCGCGCCGGTGGACGCCTCGGCGTGGCGGGACTGGACCCGCTCGGCGCGGGCAGATCACGAAGCGTGGATCAAGCCGGTTCCCGCGCCGGGCAATCTCAATCCGAGCGAGGTGGTGGCGTTCCTGAGAAAGCGCCTGCCGACCGAGACGGTCATCGCCAACGGCGCCGGCAATTTCGCGGGCTGGGTCCACCGCTTCTATCCCTACCCCGGTTTCCGCACCGAGCTCGGGCCGACCGTCGGCTCGATGGGCTACGGCGTGCCCGCCGCCGTCGCCGCCAAGCTCGCGCAGCCGGACCGGCCGGTGGTCTCGTTCAACGGCGACGGCGATTTCCTCATGAACGGGCAGGAGCTCGCGACCGCCGCGCAATACGGCCTCAAGATCGTGTTCCTCGTCGTCAATAACGGCATGTACGGCACGATCCGCATGCATCAGGAGCGCGAGCATCCGGGGCGGGTCAGCGGGACGGACCTCAAGAATCCCGACTTCGCCGCGCTCGCGCGCGCCTACGGGCTCCACGGCGAGACGGTCGAGCGGACGGCGGACTTCGAGGCGGCGTTCGAGCGGGCCTGGAGCGCGAGGACAGCGTCGCTCATCGAGCTGCGCATCGATCCGGAGGCGATCACGACGCGTACCACCCTCTCGGCCATCCGCGCGAATGCTCTCAAGAAGCAGGGAGGTAAGCCATGATGGAAGGCGACACCAAGACTCGCGTCGTGATTCTCGCCGGCGCCTATCGCATCAAGGGTGAGATCGAGCTCGTGCCCGGGGCCCGGGTCACCGACTACATGGTGGACGCGAAGGAGTTCTTCGCCGTCACCAAGGCCGAGGTCTGGGACCTCGAGGGCCGCAGGATCTTCTCCGCGCCCTTCCTCAACGTGAGCCGCGACCAGGTCGTGGTGGTGGCGCCGGACTAGAGCCTATCTCAATCGCCGTAGATCTTCGTGAGATCGATGATGCGCTTCCAGCGCGCAGTCTCGGCACTGAGCCACGCGCTCAGGTCCGCCTGGGACATCACGGGGGTCTCGTCCGTGCCCAGTTTCGAGAGCGTCGCCTTGAAATCCGCCGAGTTGAGAATGCTCGCGATTTCGGCGCGCAAGCGGTCAGCCACCGGCTTCGGCGCGCCCGCCGGCACGAGCATCCCGAAGGTCACCGTGATGTTGTAGTCGCGGACCTTCAGTGCCTCCTGGATGGTGGGAACGTCGGGCAGGAACACGGTGCGCTTCGCCGCCGTCACCGCCATCGCCTTCAGCCGGCCGGTCTTGATGAATCCGATCGTGGGCGGAACGCCGCCGTAATGGATCGGCACCTCGCCGGCGACGTTCGCCGCCGCCACGGGTCCGCCTCCTTTGTAGGGCACGTGGATCATGGCGGTCTTCGTCTCGTGCGCGAGCAGCGCGCCGGCAAAATGCGAGCTACTGCCCCGGCCGAACGATCCGTACGTCAGCTCGCCGGGGTGAGACTTGGCGAGCGCGATGACGTCCCGCACATTCCTCACGGGCAGCGACGGATGCGCGAGCATCATGATCGGCGTCCAGCCCACCTGCCCCACCAGGGTGAAGCCCGCGGGATCGTAAGGCAGCTTGCGGTAATAGGTCGTGTTCTGGGTGAAGGCGGCGAGCGTGTTGAAGAGTATTGTGTAGCCATCCCGCGGCGCCTTGGCGGCGATATCGGTGCCGATCAGGCTGTTGGCCCCGCCGCGGTTGTCGACGATGAACTGCTGACCGAGGCGCTCGGTGAGCTTCTGCGCGAGCGGCCGCGCGATGATGTCGGTCGCGCCCCCCGGCGCCCACGGCACGATGATGCGCACTGGCCGGGTCGGCCAGCTCTGCGCATTCACCAACCCCGCCGCGGCGATCACCCCGAATCCAAGCATCCACTTGCCCGCTGTCTGCATCGCCGCCTCCTTTGAGAAAATGCGCGACCCGATCGCGCCTCAGTTCACGACGATTTTGGCGTCCCGGATGACCTTCCCCCAGCGAGCGACTTCGCTCTTGATGTAAGCGGTGAACTGCTGCGGCGAGTTCGCAATGACATCGGCCCCCAGATCCGTGATTTTCTTGTTGACGTCGGGCAGCGCCATGATGCGGACCGCTTCTGAATGCAGCCGCTTCACGATTGCCGCCGGCGTGCCCGCCGGTACCAGGAGAGCGGAGATGGTTTCGGCCTCGTGGCCCTTGAAGCCGAGCTCAGCCATGGTCGGCACGTCGGGCACGATCTGCGAGCGCTTGGCGGCGGTGATAGCGAGTGCGCGCACGCGGCCCGCCTGGATGTGCGGCGTGACCGGCGGGATCGCCTGGCAGCCGAACGACACCTGGATGCCCAGCACCGCCGCGATCGACGGCCCGCCTCCGGCATAGGGCACCGTCACGAGATTGGTTTTCGAATCGATGGCGAGCAGATGCACCGAAAGGTGGGGAACGGTGCCGGCGCCGGGGGTGGCCACGGTAGCCTTGCTCGGGTCCCGCTTCGCAAGGGCGATCAGATCGGCGATGGATTTCACGGGCAGGCTCGGGTGCGTGAACCAGACGTGGGTCGAGGCAGCCAGCACGGAGACGGGGATGAAGCTCTTGTAGACGTCGTACGGGATTTTCTTGTAGAGGCTCGGGTTGACCATCAGGCTCGAGCTCACAAACAACAGGGTGTAGCCGTCGCCGGTCGCTCGGGCGGCGAGGCCCATGCCGATATTGCCGCCCGCGCCGGGGCGGTTGTCCACCACCACCTGCTGTCCCCATGCCTCGGTCAGCTTCTGGCCGAAAATGCGCGCGACCGTGTCGGTCGGCCCGCCGGGCGGGAACACCACGATCGCCCGGATCGGGCGCTCGGGGTATTTCTGGGCGGATGCCGGCGCGCTCAGCATGGGCAGCGCAATGCACATTGCTGTCGCAATATCTCTGATGGGGTTCTTCATGTTTCCTCCTCGTAGCGGCTTCTCGGTATTTCGCTCAAGCGTCATTGAGGCTTGATGCCCGCGTCCTTGATGATCCTGGCGTAGCGAACGGCTTCGCTCGGACCCTTAGATGGTTACGCCCATTCTCGTGTTCTGAATGCCGGGCAATGCAGTTCAATTGTGCACGCCCCCCCTGCATTGTCAACGCGGGCCGCGGCGATCAGTCGACCCGGATGCCGGCCGCCTGGGCGACCTTGGTGTATTTCGCGAGATCCGCCCTGAAGATCGCGGCCGTCTGCTCAGGGCTGCTGGCAACGATGTCCGCACCGAGCGATTCCAGACGCTCCTTCACGCCGGGATCGGCGAGCGCCTTGAGTATCTCCTGGTTGAGCTTCACGACGATCTCGCGCGGCGTCCGGGCCGGCGCTACCACGCCGTACCACGTGCTCATCGAATAGCCCGGCACGGTCTCCGCAATCGTCGGCACATCGGGCAGGACCGCCGCGCGCTTGTCCCGGGTTACTGCGAGCGCCTTCACGCGCCCGGCCCGAATGTGGGGAATGATCGGCGGCATGGTGCTGAAACTGGTCATGACATGCCCCGCCATCAGATCGATGGCGATCGGCCCGCCGCCCTTGTACGGGATCGGCAGCAGGCTGGTCTTCGTCATCATCTTGAACATCTCGCCGGCGAAATGCTCCGGGCTGGCGACGCCCGAGGTGGCGTAGGTCAGCTCGTCCGGCTTCGCCCGCGCGAGCGCGATCAGGTCCTTCACTGTCCGCGCCGGCAGCGTGGGGTGCGCGGCAAACACGTTCGACACCTCCGACACCACCGTGATCGGCGCAAGATCGCGCTCGATGTCGTAGCCGAGATTCTTGTACACCGGCTTGCTCATGATGTGCGCCACCGACATGAACAGGATGGTATAGCCGTCGGCGGGGGCTTCCGCGGCGAGCTTGGCCGCGACGTTGGCGTTGGCGCCCGGGCGGTTCTCGACGACGAAC
>DASWIC010000037.1:0-4829 GCA_036397875.1 Burkholderiales bacterium | reverse complement strand
CCGCGCGCCGGCACCAGCAGCTCGCGCTTCATTTCGGCGAGCGAGGAGATGCCGAGCATGGCCATGTCGCGGCTGATCTCGTCCTTCAGGATGGAAGCGGCGTGGTGGACGCCGGCTGCGCCGGCGATGGCCGCGGCGTAGAGGAATGGCCGTCCGATGAAGACGAACTTCGCGCCGAGGGCGAGGGCCTTCAATACGTCGGTGCCACGGCGGACGCCGCCGTCCATCATGATGGTCATGTCGCCGGCCTCGGCCGCCACGGCGGGGAGCACGCGCAGCGGCGCGACGGTGTAGTCGAGCTGGCGGCCGCCGTGGTTCGACACCAGGATGCCGTCCACGCCGCTCTCGCGCGCGATGCGCACGTCCTGCGGGGAGAGCACGCCTTTCAGCACGAGCTTGCCCTTCCACATCTTGCGCATGAGCTCGAGGTGCTCCCAGGCGAGAGCATCGCGCGCCATGCGCGGGCGCTCGGCGAAGCCCATGACCGGGATGCGCGGGAAGCCCATGTTTTCCAGGTGCGGCATGCCGTGCTCGAGCACGGTGCGGCCGAAGTTGCCGAATAGCCAGCGCGGGCGCACGAGGCAGTCCCACGCGAGGCGCAGGGTGGGCTTGAGCGGCGAGTTGTAGCCGCTCCTCACGTTGTTCTCGCGGTTCGCGGGCACCTGCACGTCCACCGTCAGCATGAGCGTGTCGAAGCCCGCACGTTGCGCGCGCTCGACGAGCGGCACGATGATCTCCCGCTCACCGGGCAGGTAGGCCTGGAACCAGGCGGTCGGCCCGATCGCGCGCACGCGCTCCATGGGCGTCAAGGAGGCGCCGCTCTGGATCATGATCGTGTTGAGCTCCGCCGCGACCTGCGCCAGGATAGAGTCGCCCATGTAGGCTGCGAGCGAGGTGCCGCCCATTGGCGGGAAGCCGAACGGCAGGTCGTAGGTGCGTCCGAGCAGCGGCGTTTTCTGGTGGCGGCCGCGGGTGTTCACCAGGACGCGGGGCAGGAACTCCCACTCGGCGAAGGCGGCGCGGTTGCGGTCGCGGGCCGAGTTGGTCTCCACGCCGCCCGAGGCGTAGCCGAAGATCGGGCGCGGCAGAAAGCGGCGCGCGGGTTCCTCGAGGTCGTCGAGGCAGAGGATGTTCCTGAACCGGCGCGGGATGTCGGCGCTGCTGCGCCGGCCGGCGACGCGGAGGTTGGACTCGGCGGGGCGGGTGGTGGTGTCGTTCATGCTTTGTCTCTCGTATTGGCACGAAAGCGGCGATTATAGGGCCCGGGAGATGTAGGATTAGGGGGGCGGCGCGTGCGTTGGAGCGCACAGGCCACAATGTGGGCCTCTAGAATAAACAGGTCATGACAACCCAGGCGGTTCTGCCTTGAGCAGCGATACCCCCGAGTCCAGCCGCAAGGCGCAGATCGACGCTCTGCTTCTCAAGCTCCCGGGCGTCAGCGCAAGAAAAATCAACGGCCTTGACGCCTACTTCGTCAGCGACAGGATGTTCGCCTGCATCAGCGGCCGCGGCATCGGACTGCGCCTGCCTGCTCCCACCGCGGCCGAGCTGCAGTTCTCCAGGGACAATGTCTTCCCGTTTCAGCCCGCCGGTCTGGCAAGTACGAGGGAATGGATACAGATCGACCGCGCCGAGGCGGCCGAGTACGAGAAGGATCTCGAGCTGTTTCAGGCCTCGCTCGAGTTCGTGAAGGCTGGCCGGGCCCGCTAGACCGGCTTGGGGCAAAACAAGGATATTCGGGGTCGCGGCCTTGCTAATCGCAATGGCGCCCCAATGTACTCAAAGTAGTCCAAGCACCAGGCATGAGACTCAAGATACCAGGCAGGGCCAGGGCATGCGCAGGCATGCACCACCGATTTTCACAGGAGATCACCATGTTCAATATCACACGCTTTAATCCGCTCGAGGAAGCATTCGAGAACGTGTTCCGCGGCGTGCCCGTGTGGCTGCCAAGCCGCGAGATGCGTGCGCTCGCGCCGACGCAGGTCCGCATGGACGTATCCGAGAACGACAAGGAGTACGTCGTGCTCGCCGAAATGCCGGGCGTCAAGAAGGAAGAGATCAGCGTCACCATCGACGGCAACGAAGTCACGGTATCCGCGGAAGTGAAGCAGGAAAAAGACATCAAGGACGGCGAAACGGTGCTTCGCGCCGAGCGCTATTACGGCAAGATCCAGCGCGTATTCACGCTTGAGAATGAGGTCGATGAAGCGACCGCCCAGGCGAAGTACCATGACGGCGTGCTGGAACTCAAGCTGCCGAAAAAGACGGTAGCGGCCGCGAAAAGGCTCGCGGTGCACTGAGCCGCGCCTCGAACAGCGGTATCGGCTGAGGAATCAACACAGACCCCGCTTCGGCGGGGTTTTTGTTGGATGAAGGAATGATGGGGCCGCTATTGACTCTGAGAGCGCACGAAACGTTGCGCGCTGCTGCGCGCGCCGGCGCGCCCACGGTTGATTGCTCGCTGGACCTGGATCGCTCGACGATGACGGTCGAGGTGGGTGAGGCGGGGTGGAGCTGGCGGAGCCGGCGCTATCCCTGGCTGGAGAGCTGCAACGACCGGACCATTTACTACTGGACCGGAGAGGCTTTCGAGCCGGTGGCGCGTTTCACGACGTCACTGATCAAGCTGGTGCCGACGGAGTGGGGGCCGCCGACGTTCGAAATCGATGGCATCAAGATGCTGGCCACGGCGCGAGGCTCGCCCTATGCGGATGCCGAGCGCAAGGTCGGCTTGATTCAACCGCGTGGCAAGGCGATTCTGGACACCTGCGGCGGCCTGGGTTATTTCGCCGCCTGGTGCGTGCTGGGCCAGGCGAGCCAGGTGCTTTCGTACGAGAAGAATCCCGACGTGATCTGGCTGCGCAGCCTCAATCCCTGGTCGCCCGCGGTGGGCGGCGCATTGACGCTGACCGAAGGCGACATCGCCGAGAGAATCGCCACGCTGCCCGCCGCGTCGATCGACGCTGTCCTGCACGACCCGCCGCGGTTCGGCATCGCCGGAGAACTCTACTCGCAGGTCTTTTATGACCACCTGGCGAGGGTGCTCAAGCGCAAAGGCAAGCTGTTTCATTACACCGGCGCGCCAAACAAGCTCACCAGCGGGCGCGATGTGCGTGCCGAGGTGGCGAAACGATTGCGGCACGCCGGATTTGTCGCGGAGTTGAATGGCGACGGGGTGCTGGCGGTCAGGTGAGCCCGGGAAACGCGCGTTCAAGCTCGGTCCGGGAGAGCTCGCGGAATTTTCCCGGTTGGAGCGCTCCCAGCTCCAGCGCGCCGTACGCCACTCGTTTGAGCCGCGTGACTTCGTGGGAGAGCGCGGAGAACATCCGGCGGATTTCGCGGTTCTTGCCTTCGGTAAGCCGGACGGTCAGGTGGGACTCCTTGCCGCTGGCTTTGCGCAGGATGATTGCTTGCGGCTGGAGCTTTTCTCCCGCATCGAGCACCCCCCGCCGGAGCCGCGCCAGGCTCTCCTCCGTCACTTTGCCGCGCACGGTGACCAGGTAAGTCCGGCAAACCGCGCTGCCGGGATCGGTAAGCCGATTGGCCAGACGCGTATCGTTGGTCAGGAGCAGGAGTCCGGAGGTCGCCCGATCCAGTCGCCCCACCGCGATCAAGTGCAATCCGGGTTCGGGAATGAGCGAAAACACCGTCGGCCGGCCTTTTTCGTCCGAACGCGTGGTGATCACTCCGCGCGGCTTGTGCAGCAGGAAAGTCCGGTGCGCAGCCTTGGCGACAGGTTTCCCTTCGACCTCGATTCTGGCGCGCTCGGGAAATACCGGGAACAGCGGGTCTTTCCGGAGAACCCCGTTCACTTTGACCTTGCCGTCCACGATCCGCTGCCGCGATACGCTACGAGAAGCGATTCCAAGTTTTGACAGCGCCCGCTCGAGCGGCACGTATCCCGGCTTCATCCGGTTCATTGGCGTGATGATAACCTGATGACTCGTCACGTCTTCACCCCATCACTTCGTCACCCGTGATATGGATTTCGACGTCATCGTCCTGGGCGCCGGCGCCGCCGGCATGATGTGCGCTGCGGTTGCGGGCCGGCGCGGACGGCGCGTGCTGCTCATCGAGCATGCCGTCCCGCTCGGCGAGAAGATCCGCATCTCCGGCGGCGGTCGCTGCAACTTCACCAACCTGCACAGCCGGCCCGAGGCCTTTCTCTCCCGCAATCCCGATTTCTGCCGCTCGGCGCTGGCGCGCTACACGCCGCGCGACTTCATCGCCCTCATCGAGCGCCACGGCATCCGCTACCACGAGAAGACCCTCGGCCAGTTGTTCTGCGACGGCAGCGCGGTGCAAGTCATCGCGATGCTGAGGGGCGAGTGCGATGCAGCGGGCGTGCACTGGGCGATGCCGGTGAAGGTGGAACGCGTGGCGCGGCACGAGGGCGGGGACGCGCCGGGATTCGAGGTCGCGACGACGCAGGGGAGGTTCCGCTCCCGCGCGATGGTGGTGGCGACGGGCGGCCTGTCGATCCCGAAGATCGGCGCGACGCCGCTCGGCTACCGCATCGCCGAGCAGTTCGGCCTGCCGGTGGTGGCGCCGAAGCCCGCCCTGGTGCCGCTCACCGCGCCGCCGGAGTGGTTGGCGCAGTTCGGGCAGCTGTCCGGAGCGTCGTTCGACACGATCGCCTCCTGCGCCGAAGCGCCGCGCGGCTCGGAGTGGCCGTCGTTTCGCGGGGCGGCGCTGATCACGCACCGCGGCCTGTCGGGGCCGGCCATCCTGCAGGTGTCGTCATACTGGCAAATCGCGGGCGGGCGCGGACGGGTGGCGCTCGATCTGCTGCCCGGGCGCGACTCCGGCGCATGGCTGGCGGCGCA
>DASWIC010000036.1:0-2293 GCA_036397875.1 Burkholderiales bacterium | reverse complement strand
GATCGCCGACTTGGTGAGGCTGTGCAGCGTCATGTGCAGCAGGCCGGCGAAGTTCGCGAGCGGCCCGCCCATGCCGAATGCGAACGTAATGATGCCCATGTGCTCGATCGACGAATAGGCGAACATGCGCTTGATGTCGTGGCGCCGGTACAGCATGAACGAGGCGAACACCACCGAGAGCAGCCCGAGCGACACCATCAGCGGCCCCGGCGCCAATGCCGCCGGATTCGCCGACATGATGGTCTTGAAGCGCAGCACCGCGAACAGCGCCACGTTGAGCAGCAGCCCCGACAGCACCGCGGAGATCGGCGTCGGGCCTTCCGCATGCGCATCGGGCAGCCAGGCGTGCAGCGGCACCAGCCCCACTTTCGTTCCGTACCCAAGCAGGAGGAACACGAACGCGAGATTGAGCAGCGCCGGATCGAAAGCCGAGGCTTTTTCCACGAGTACGTTCCAGGCCATCGCATCCAGGCCCTCGCCGACGGCCGCGTGCGCCGCGAGGTACACCAGAATGGTGCCGAACAGCGCAAGCGCGATGCCTACGCTGCCGAGGAGAAAATATTTCCAGGCCGCCTCGAGCGCCGCCGGCGTGCGATAAATCCCGACCATCAGCACCGTCGTGAGCGTGGCCAGCTCGACTGCGACCCACATCAGGCCCACGTTGTTGGACAGCAGCGCGAGGTTCATGCCGAACATGAGCGCCTGGTACATCGCGTGGTAGAAACGCAGGTAGGCCGGGGTGAGGCGCCCGGTTTCCAGCTCGTGCGCGATGTAGCTGCCGCTGAACACGCTCGTCGTGAAACCGACAAACGTGCTGAGCACGATGAACACGACATTCAGGTCGTCCACGATGAGGTAGCGGCCGGGAGACGGGCGCTCCACGAACAGCACGGCCGCCGACACGAAGGTCAGGAACGCCGCCAGCGCATTGAGCCGCGCCGCCGTCCGGTCGTCGGGCAACAGGGCGAGGACGGCCGCGCCGGCCACGGGGATGATCAGCACGGCGCCCACGAAGAATGAGCCCGGTTCCGTCATGGCCGCCCACCGCGGTGCTCGTGCAGGGCGTGAATGTCGACGGTGTCGAAGCGCTCGCGAATGCGGAACAGGAAGACACCGATCACGATCAGGGCGATCAGGATCGAGAACGCGACGCTGATCTCCACCACCAGCGGCATCCCCTTGGCGCCGGTCGCAGCCAGGATCAGGCCGTTCTCGATCGACATGAAGCCGATGACCTGGCTCACTGCATTGCGCCGCGAGATCATCATGAGCAGGCCGAGCAGAACGACCGACAGCGCGAATGCCAGGTCTTCGCGCGCCAGGGTTCCCGCTGCGGCCGTGATCGGCAGCATGACCATGATGGACAGCGCCACCAGCCCGATCCCGGCGAGCATCGTCAGCCCGATGCCGACCACCGGCTCGATGGTCCTGTGGATCCCCAGCCGCACGATGATGCGGTGCAAGGCGAAGGGGATCACGACCGCCTTGACGATGAGGGCGATCGCGGCGGTGATGTACAGATGCGGCGCGTGCTGGATGGTGGCCTGCCACGCCACCGAGAGCGAAACCACCAGGGCGTGCAAGGCGAAGATGTTCACGATCCCGGTCAGGCGATCCTGGTACAGCAGCATGAAGCTGACCAGCACCAGGCCGCCGGCGAACAGGTGAGCGACGTCGAGGGCGAGCTGGTCCATCACGTCACGCGCGACACGAACAGGAGCAGCGTCGCGAGAAAGCCGAGCATCAGCGCCGCGCCCAGGAAGTCGGGCACGCGAAACACCCGCATCTTGGCGCTGGCGGTTTCGAACACCGCCAGCAGGAAGCCGCCGGCGGCGAGCTTCAGCACGTAGACCGCGAGCCCGGCGAGGTAGGCGGCGAGCCCCTGGCCGGACACCGCGATGCCCCAGGGGAAGAACAGGCAGACGATGACCGAGACGTACAGCAGGAGCTTGAGGTGCGAAGCCGCCTCGATCAGGGCAAGGTGGCGGCCCGAGTACTCGAGAATCATCGCCTCGTGCACCATTGTCAGTTCCAGGTGCGTTGCCGGGTTGTCGACCGGGATGCGCGCGTTCTCGGCGATCGCCACCAGGATGAGCCCGACCAGCGCGAGCGCGAGCGAGACGCGCAGCCCGACGTCCGGCCCCTGCATCGAGGCCGCGATCGAGGAGAGCTGCGTGGAGCCGGCGAGCAGCGACAGCGTGAACACCACCATCAGCATCGCCGGCTCGGCGAGCGAGGCGATCATCATCTCGCGGCTCGAGCCGATGCCGCCGAAGCTCGTGCCGACGTCCAG
>DASWIC010000035.1:0-6513 GCA_036397875.1 Burkholderiales bacterium | reverse complement strand
CGCGAGGCGGGCAGGCTCTCGACGAGGCTGTCGAGGAACGCCTGGGTCTCGCTGTCGATCCAGTGCAAATCCTCGAACATCAGCATCATGGGATGGACCTGGTTCTCGCGCAGGAGAATTCGTTTGATCGCTGCGAGCGTCTGGCGGCGGCGTTCGGCCGGCTCCAGCGTGAGGAACGGGCTATCTTCCGGCAGCGCATCGAGAAGCCACAGCGCGACCGGAACGGTGTCCTTGAGCGCTTCATCGAGCGTGAGCAGCCCGCCCGTCACCTTGATCCGGATCCCGCGGATGTCGTCGCGCGCATCGATCTTGAAATAGCTGCGCAGGAAATCGGCAAGCGGCAGGTAGGGCGTCGCCTTGCCGTAGGACACCGAACTCGCCTCGAGAATCAGCCAGTCCTGCACATGGTGAGAATGGATAAACTCGTAATAAAGCCGCGACTTTCCTACGCCCGGCTCGCCCACGACTGCGACGAGCCGGCCGCGTCCCCGGCGCGTTTCCTCTGCAGCGCGGCGGAGCTGATCGAGCTCCGTGTCGCGCCCTACGAAGCGGGTGAGGCCGCGCGCCCGCGCCGCCTGAAGCCGGGTCCGCGCCGCTCCTGCCCCCGTGAGCTCATACACCTCCACTGGCTCCGCGAGACCTTTCACCGGGACCGGGCCGATAGATTTTACGGCGACGTAGCCCTCGGCGAGGGCGAGCGTGTTGGAGGTGAGCCGGATGGTCCCCGGGGTCGCGAGCTGCTCCATCCGCGCCGCGAGGTGGGTCGTCTGTCCCACCGCGGTGTAGTCCATCCGCAAGTCGCTGCCGATCGAGCGCACGACAACCTCGCCGGAGTTGAGCCCGACGCGAATCTGGACCTCGATGCCATGGGTGCGACGGACTTCGTCCGTATATCGTCGGATTGCCTGTTGCATGCGCAGTGCGGCATAGCACCCGCGCACAGCATGGTCCTCATGGGCGAGCGGTGCCCCGAACAGGGCCATGATCCCGTCGCCCATCACCTGATTCACCGTGCCTTCGTAGTGATGCACGGCTTCCATCATCCGCTCGAGCACTGGGTCGAGGAGCTTGCGTGCTTCCTCGGGGTCGCGGTCGGCGAGCAATTCCATCGAGCCCTTCAGGTCGGCAAAGAGCACGGTGACCTGTTTGCGCTCGCCCTCGATCGCGGCGCGGGAGTCGAGGATCCGCTCGGCGAGGTGCCGGGGCGTGTAAGCCTTCGGCGACGCCACCGGCCCCGGAGCTACGCCGGCAGGATGGGAGCATTCAGGGCAGAACTTTGCCGCCGGGGGCAGGACGCTTCCGCACCGCGTGCATTTGCGTGCGAGCGGTGCAGCGCACTCCACGCAGAACTTGGCGGCTGGCGGGTTATCGTGCTGGCAGCGCGGGCACTTCACGGCGCGCCCCCGGCTCGCGGCAGCGATCGTTGCATGACGTCAGGCCTCCCGAAACAGCCGCCCCGCGCCCGGCACCATGCGCTTGTCACCCATCAGGCGCAGCATCTTCCACATCGACGCCTGGTTGCTGGCCACGATCGGCTTGCCGAGCTTCCGCTCCATCGACTCGATGATCCCGAGCGTCGGAAAATTCGAGCAGCTGACGAAGATTGCCTGTGCTTGCGGGCGGTCGACCTCCGTGATCAACGCTTCAATCCGCTCCGTGGTGACCGCGGAATGGTTCTGCGTATCGAGGCCCTGCATGGCCATTACCTCGAAGCCTGCCGCCGTCAGGTACTGGCGCAGCCGCTCGTTGAGCCACGGCGCGTAGGGCGAGGCGAGGCTCACGCGCGTGGCGCCCAGCGCTCGCAGCGCCTCCGCCACCGCGGCGGACGAGACCGCGACGGGTATTCCCGTTTCTTGTTCGATCTTCGCTCCCAGCGCCCGGTCCTCGACCGGGCCCTTGAGAAACCCGCCGGCCGCGCAGCCGTAGCAGATGACATTCACCTTGGCGTGGGCCAGCAAGGCCGCCGCCGCCGGCGCCTGCGTGCCCAGTCCCAGCAGTTTCTCCTCGGTGTCCGCCGTGTGCGGAATGCGCATGGAATGGACCGACATCGTGCCCCCCGCCATTCGCTGCACCTCGTACTCCATGACGGTGTTCCACGACGGGACGATCAACCCCAGCTTGCGCTCCCAGGTTCCCATGGCTTTCTCTTTTCCTCCCGCGCTGATCCCCGGCCGGGGCATTCGCGCATAATACCGAAAGGAGGCATTCAATGAAGATCGATCATGCACTGAAGGCAATCGCGATGCTGAGCTTCCTCGGAGGCGTGCCGGGACCGGGACAGGTCGCGTTCGGCCAGGCCCCTTCGACAGGCTCAGGACAGGCGTATCCCGCGAAGGCGATCCGCATCATCGTGCCGTTCCCGGCCGGCGGCACCTCCGACATCCTGTCGCGCGCGATCGGCCAGAAGCTGACCGAGCAGTGGAAGCAGCCGGTGATCGTGGACAACCGGCCCGGGGCAAGCGCCAACATCGGTGCCGAGTTCCTGGTGAAGTCGCCCCCCGACGGCTACACGCTGTTCTGCGCCTCCACCATCCATACCATCAACCCGAGCCTCTACAGCAAGCTCGCCTACGACCCGGTCAGGGACTTCAGCCCGATCACGCTGATCGCGGCGACCTCCCAGGTCCTCGCCGTGCACCCGTCGGTGCCGGTGAAGACGGTAAAGGAGTTGATCGCCTACGCCAAGAAGCGCCCCGGCGAGCTGAACTACAGTTCCGCGGGCAACGGCAGCCAGCCGCACCTCACCGCGGAGATGTTCAAGGCGCGCACCGGCATCGACATCGTGCACGTTCCCTACAAGGGGGCGCCGCCCCAGATCGCCGACTTGCTGGCCGGGCACGTGGCGCTCACCTTTGGCACTTCGCCCACTGCGGTGCCGCACGTGAAGTCGGGGAAGCTGCGGGCCCTGGGGGTGAGCACGGCAAAGCGCATCACTGCGCTGCCCGATGTGCCGACCATCTCCGAAGCGGGCGTCCCGGGGTTCGAGGCGTCCGGGGCGAACGGACTGGTGGGGCCCGCCGGCATGCCGCCCGCCATCGTCGAGCGCCTCAACGCCGCGGTGGTGCGGATCGTGAACGAGCCGGCGATGAGCAAGTTTCTGAGCGACCAGGGCGCGGAGCCCTGGACCACGACACCCGCCGAGTACGGGTCCTACATCAAGTCGGAAGTCGCGAAATGGGCGAAGGCCGTGAAGGATTCGGGGGCCCGAATCGACTGAATCAGGCGGCGGCGGGCTTCGCCTGCGCCGCGTGGCTGTTTGGCATGAAGACGATGAGCACGTTGGCGAAGAGTATCGTGCCGGCGAGGAAGTAGAACGCGGTGTAGAGGTCGTAGGCGTCGGCAATCATTCCGAAAAGGGCGGGCGCGATGCTCGCGCCGATGTGCTGGATGCCGAACTGCAGCCCGACGCCGCTGCCGGCGAGCTCGCGCGGGGTGGCTTCGACGGCCCACGCCTGCAGCACCGGGCGCATGGCGTAGAGGAAGAAGCCGACCAGCGCGATGAATAGCACGAAGGTCACGCTCTTCCCGGCGAGCGCCATGAACACGATCATCACGCAGGTGAGGACCATGCTCGCCATGACGATGCGCTTGCGGCCCATCTTGTCGGACAGGTGCCCGCCGATCGGGCTCGCGGCGAAGCCCGCGACCTGCATCGCCGACATGCAGACGCCGACGATGAACGGCGAATACTCGAGCTCGTAGGCGAGGTAGACCGGCAGGAACGTGAGCAGCCCGGTCTGGGTCATGGTGCGGAACGCCGAGCCGACCGACACCAGCATCAGGGCGCGGTTGCGGAGCAGGCTCGCGACGTCCTTCAGATAGGCGCGCCGGCTGCGCGATCTGCCGCCGGCGTTGACGTGGTCGTGCGACGAGCTCATCTTGAACGCGCCCAGCATGACGAGGATCATCGCGGCCATCACCAGCCCCGGCACGATGTTGATGACGACCACCGTGCGCCACGTGAACCAGGCGAGGAGCGCTCCGACCACGAGGGGAGCGAGGCCGTCGGCCACGTTGCCGCCCATGCCGTGGACCGAGATCACCAGCCCCTTGCGCTCGGGATAGCGGTAGGCGAGCGTGGTGATCGCGGCGGGGTGCCAGAGGTTGTTGCCGATTCCGACCAGCGTCACGCACACGAGCAGCATCCAGTAGCTGTGCGTGAGGCTCATCAGCGCGTACGGGAAGCCGACCCAGAAGAGCGAGGTCGCCATCAGGTAGCCCTTCTTGCCGACCATGTCCACCACCATCCCGCCCGGCAGGTTGGAGAGCGCGCCCACGACGTGCTGGGTGGTCATGATCAGGCCGATCTCGGTAAAGGAGAGGCCGAGCTCCTTGCCGATCAGCGGCAGCAGGAGATAGAAGGTCGCGGTGTACCAGTGCGTGAAGGCGTGCCCGGAGGAGATCAGCCACACGTCCTTGAAGGAGCGGGGTGTACTGGCGGTGGCGACTGCTGTGGTGTTCACGATACGGACTTCAGAATCAAAGTGATAGCGAATGATATCACCGGCGAACGAGGCGCCCCAATGCACTTTGTCCTGCCGCACGCGCGGTGATGCGTCGTGGCGCCTGCGCGGTCTCCGCCGTCGCGCGAATGCGAGCCTGATATGATTGCGCCGTCTTCGCGCGCACCGCTCCCGCCCGCGGCGCCCCGCGCCAGTCACAGGAAATGCGCACCGATCTCGAACGTTTCTTCAATCCGCGCGCCATCGCGATCATCGGTGCATCGCAGGATCTCGCCACCATCAGCGGCCAGCCGCTGAAGTTCCTCAGGAGCCACGGCTACCAGGGAAGACTCTACCCGGTAAATCCGCGCTACCCGGAAGTCGCGGGCGTGACCTGCTATCCGACGCTCGCGCAGGTGCCGGAAGTCCCGGACCTCGTGCTGATACTCGTGAACGCCGCGCGCGTGGCAGACATCTTGCGCGAGTGCGGCGTAAAGGGCGTGCCGTACGTGATTATCTTCACCTCGGGCTTCTCGGAGATGGGCGGCGAGGGCGTCAGGCTGCAACGACAGCTGACCCACATTGCGCACGACCACGGCATCGGCGTCATCGGCCCCAACTGCCAGGGCATGATCAATGTTGCAGACAGCGTCTTCGCCGGCTTCGGCTCGGTATTCAACGCCGATTACGAGCCGGGCGCGGTCAGCATGGTGTCGCAGAGCGGCGGCTTCGGCTTCTCCGTGATGAACCTTTCGTCCAAGGACGGGAGACTGCCTTTCCGCCAGATGGTGACGACCGGCAACGAGATCGGCGTGTCCACGCTCGATTTCATCGAATACTTCATCGGCGATCCGAAAACCGCGATCATCGTCGGCTATATCGAGGGGCTGAAGGACGCGGGCCGGTTGCTCGAGGTGGGGATCCGCGCGCTGGACGCGGGGAAGCCGATACTCATGTGGAAGGTCGGCAACACCGAGCAGGGCCAGCTCGCCGCGCGCTCGCACACGGCGAATCTCGGCGGCGAGATGGCGCTCTACCAGGCCGCGTTCCGGCAGTCCGGCATCATCCAGGTCGGGGACATCCAGGACGTGGCGGACTACGGCCGCGCTTTCGCCTGCGGCCGGCTCCCGGCGGGCAACCGCCTCGCCATCATCACCATATCCGGCGGCGCCGGCATCCTGATGACCGACGAGTGCATCGCGCGCGGCATGCGGGTGCCGAAGCTCGCGCCGCAGACGGAGGACAAGCTGCGCGCCTTCGTGCCCGCTTTCGGCTCGCTGCTCAATCCCGTGGACGTCACCGCCGCGATCTTCAACAACACCGAGCTGATCGGACTCACGCTCCAGGCGATCGTGGACGATCCCAACGTGGACTGCGTGGCCATGATCAACGCGTCGCTGCAGGGCGAGCTCGCAGCCAAGGTCGCCGCGCAGATCGTCGCGGGCGCAGCGCGCACCGACAAGCCGGTGTTCATCTGCTGGAGCGCGCGCGAAGCGGTCGCACCCGAGGCGTACGCAGCGCTCGATGCCGCGCGCATTCCGCGCTACCAGTCGCCGGTACGCTGCGGGCGCGCCCTGTCGGCGCTGTCCTGGTACGCGGAGGCGCGGCGCCGGCGGGACCGCCAGAAGCAGGAGAAACCCGCTGTGATCACCAGCGCCGCCGCCCGGCAAACGCTCGCGGGACGCACCGCCGACGTCGCGGAGCACACCGCGAAGCGGATCCTGGTCGATTATGGAATACCCGTTACCCGCGAGGCGCTGGCGGCAAGCAAGGACGCGGGGCTCTCCATCGCGCGCTCCATCGGCTACCCGGTCGCACTCAAGGTGCAGTCGCCCGACATCCCGCACAAGACCGAGGCGCGCGCGGTGCGGCTCAATGTCGCATCCGACGCGGAGTTTATTGCGGCCTATGATGAGTTGATCTCTAACGTGCGCACGAATCAGAGGGGCGCGCGGCTCGAGGGGGTCCTCGTGCAGGAGATGGCGAAGGGCGGCATCGAGGCGATCCTGGGCGTGACCAACGACCCCCTGTTCGGGCCGGCGGTGATGTTCGGGCTGGGCGGCATCTTCGC
>DASWIC010000034.1:0-1764 GCA_036397875.1 Burkholderiales bacterium | reverse complement strand
CCCGCGCGCCGCACGCCGGTTTTCAGCGTGAAATCGTGGTTCTTCACGTCGGTGAGGTGGGCCTCGATGTCCCACAGGCCGTCGGCGCGCTTGTAGCCTTCGTAGCGCACGCGCCGCGTGTGGGTGAGCTCGCGCTCGACTGCGGAGATGGGCAGGGGCATGGCGCCGCGAGTTTAGCATCGGCGCGCGGTGCGGCCGCCGCGATGCCGGTGTCCGCGCTTCGTCGCCGGGCGCCCCGCTGGGGGCGAGGAGGAGACCCGAGTCCGGCTAGACTTTGCGGAACACCAGCACCGCGGCGATCACTGCGACGAGCGTCGCGCCCCACAACGGCAGGCGCGTCGCCGCCAGCCACACGAGGTGGATGTAGGCGGCCAGCAGCAGCGAGATGAACAGCCGGTCGCCGCGCGTCGTGCGAATGCCGAGAATGCCGCGGCGAGGAGAACCGCCCGGAGACAGCCGCTCCCACACACCCATGGCGACGAGCAGCAAGCCGATGAGCGCGAAGAAGGTCGCCGTCTGCCAGGTCCAGGCCATCCACGTGAGGCTCATGCGCGCTCGCCGCCGGGTCAGACCCGGCCCAGCGAGAATCCCTTCGCGATGTAGTTGCGGACGAAATAGATGACGAACGCGCCCGGCACGATGGTGAGCGATCCGGCGGCGGCGAGCAGCCCGAGCTCGTAGCCCGAGGTGCTCGCGGTGCGCGTCATGGTGGCGGCGATCGGCTTGGCGTCCACCGAGGTGAGCGTCTTGGCGAGCAGCAGCTCGACCCAGGAGAACATGAAGCAGAAGAACGCCGCCACGCCGATGCCGGCGGCGATCGCGGGGACGAAGATCTTGAGGAAAAAGCGCCAGAACGGGTAGCCGTCGACGTAGGCCATCTCGTCGAGCTCCCGGGGCACGGCGGACATGAAGCCCTCGAGAATCCAGACGGCGAGCGGCACATTGAACAGGCAGTGCGCGAGGGCCACCGCGATCGGCGTGTCGAACAGCCCGATCGCCGAATAGAGCTGGAAGAAGGGCAGCGCGAACACCGCCGGCGGCGCCATGCGGTTGCTGAGCAGCCAGAAGAACAGGTGCTTGTCGCCGAGGAAGCGGTAGCGCGAGAAAGCGTAGGCCGCGGGCAGCGCCACCGCTACCGACAGCAGCGTGTTGATCACCACGTAGGTGAGCGAGTTGACGTAGCCCAAGTACCAGGTCGGGTCGGTGAATATCTTGCGGTAATTCTCCAGCGTGAAGCGCTGCGGCCAGAGCGTGAAGCCGCCCAGGATCTCGTTGGTGGTCTTGAACGACATCGCGAGCAGCCAGTAGATCGGCAGCATCAGGAAAACGATGTACAGCGCCGGCACCAGCCATCGGGCGCGGCTCATGCCTGCTCCTCGCCGCGCGTCATGACCTGATAGAACACCCAGGACAGCAGCAGGATGATGAGGAAGTAGATCAGCGACATCGCCGCCGCCGGGCCGAGGTCGAACTGGCCGAGCGCGATTTTCACCAGGTCGATGGACAGCAGCGTCGTGGCGTTGCCGGGGCCGCCTCCCGTGAGCACCACCGGCTCGGTGTAGATCATGAAACTGTCCATGAAGCGCAACAGCACCGCGATGGTCAGGACGTGCTTCATCTTCGGCAGCTGCACGTGGCGCAACACCGCCCAGGGCGACGCGCCGTCGATCTTGGCCGCCTGGTAGTAGGCGTCGGGGATGGCGGACAACCCGGCATAGGCGAGCAGCGCGACGAGCGAAGTCCAGTGCCAGACATCCATGGCGA
>DASWIC010000033.1:0-3301 GCA_036397875.1 Burkholderiales bacterium | reverse complement strand
ATCCTGACCGCGGGAAAGTGGCTGTGGACCCGCACCATCGGCTCAACTATCGCCGGCGAGGCGGTGGACTCCGCGCTCTTCTACCCGCTTGCCTTCTACGGCGCCGGCATCATCCCCGACGACAAGCTCCCGCTCGTGATGGTCGCCCAGTTCGTCGCCAAGGTGAGCGTGGAGGTGGTCTTCACCCCGATCACCTACAAGGTGGTCGCCTTCCTGAAGCGCGCCGAGAACGAGGATTACTACGACCGGCGGACGGATTTCAACCCGTTCACGCTAAAAGCGTAATTTCGCGCTCGAGGGTGACCGTCGCCGGCGCGAACGCGGCGCGCCAGGCATCGAGGTGGCGCGCCTCGCCAAAGGCCGGCATCACGGTGTGCGCCTTGACCGCGCGCACCAGCGCCACGTTGTCCGTGAGCCGGGGATGCGCGTTCCAGCGTATCGAGTGCGCGCGGCCGGACTCGGTGAGCCGCTGCGCCGGCGTTTCGGGCGGTAAATAGCCGGTGAAGACGATCTCGGGCTGCGGCTCGCGTTCCCAGCGCGCGACGAGATTGCCCGCCACGCCGCCGTCCGCGTCGCCGGGTCCGGCGAACATCAGTCCGCGCGCGCTGGCGATCGGCGGCGCCTCGCGCGCGATCCGGGCAAGCTCCGCGGCCACGCCGGAGCGCAGGCTGCCGGCGTCGTGCGCCGCCATGCCGGCGAGCGCTGAGCGCAGGTCATCACCGAGCTGCGGCAGTATTCCGCGCGCGCTGGCGAGGTAATAAGCCATCTCCGGTCCGCGGCCTCTGACCGGCACCGGAAAGAGCGCACTGCCGCGCTCGAAAACCGGCCTGAACCGGGTGATGCAATCGTCGAGGGAATCGGCATACGCTCCGTAGGAGCCGTCCACGACGAGCGTGCCGGCGCGCGGCGGGGCGTCGAAGGCGTAGAGCGGCGACTCCATGCCGTGGTCCCCCATGTAGAGGAGCCCGTCGGCGATCTCCAGGTTGAGCCACACGCCTCCCGGCGCGTGACCGTTGCGGCCGGTGCGTACCGTGATGCCGCAAACTTGCGCCGTCCCGTTGAGAGGCAGCGCGCCGCCCTTGCCCTTGTGCCGAAGATTGCCGAGCACGCTCGCCGTTGCCCAGAGCGGCGGGTTGCCGACCTGCGGCGCGAGCTCGAGCGCGCCCGCGTGATCGCGGTGGCCGTGCGACAGGAGCAGCGCATCGACGCGCCCCACTCCGCTCACATCCGGCCACTGGCCGGGCGCGGGCCCGTAGCCCAGGTCGAGGAGCAGGCGCACTCCCTCCGTTTCGACCAGAAAGCAGGCGGGACCTTTCGCTCCAACGCCGGAAATCGCGGTCAGCTTTGCCATCGCATACTGTGTTACGTCATTCCCGCGGAGGCGGGAATCTAGTACGTCCGCAATATGTTGAGAGCCCGCTTCTCTGGACTCCCGCCTTCGCGGGAGAGACGGGTTACTTCAATCGCCTGCGGGAAACATCCGGAACTCGACGACCGATTTCATCGTCTCCAGGGACTCAGCGAGGCGCTTGACGTCCTCCGCGCGGCTGGTGCGAACCACCATGCGGTACTCGATGAATTCCGCATCGGCACTGTAGCGATAGCTGAGATTGGCGATGGAGAAGCCCTGCTCCTTGAGGAACCGGCGGAACTCGTCCTCGGGCATGGCGGCTCCGCGCGAGAACCGCACCTCGAGATGGCCGTAGTAATCGCCCGGCAGCTTGCTCTCGATCCAGCGGAAGATCGACAGCGTGAGCAGCGTGAGCCCCGTCGTGACCACCAGCGGGAAGTAGAAGCCGATGCCCGCGAGAATGCCGATCGCGGCGGTGATCCAGATCGAGGCGGCGGTGGTGAGCCCGCGCACGGTGAGGCCTTCCTTGAAGATCACGCCGGCGCCGAGAAAGCCGATGCCGGTCATGATCCCCTGCGCCATGCGCGTGGGATCGAGGGCGACGCGTCCCGCAAACGATTCCGGGTACCAATGGGACTGGTACACCGTGACCAGCATGAGAGCGCTCGACGCAACGCACACCAGCGCATGCGTGCGAAAGCCCGCCGGGCGCCCGTGGTAGCTGCGTTCGAGTCCGATCAGACCGCCGGCCCCGAGCGCGACCAGCAGGTGCTCGAGGATGTTGAGGTACTCCCGCTCCATGCCGGGCAGTGTAACAAAACTGTCGGAAAAAACGTGGCGTGGCTTCGCGCTGCCCCTCACCCTATCCCTCTCCCAAGTGGAGAGGGAATTGCGTTCCCCCCCTTCCATGTGGAGAGGGAATTGCGTTCTCCCTCTCCCTTTGGGAGAGGGTTGGGGTGAGGGAGTCAGGGCTTTGAGAAAGTGGTCAGGGTGGTGAGATTCGAACTCACGACCTCGTGCGCCCAAGGCACGCGCGCTACCCAGCTGCGCCACACCCTGAATGAATCCAGGGCTGAGATTCTCCTCCCCGGACGCATCAATTGTACAGTACGAGAACAGGATTTCGTCGGGTGCTTCGCCCCCCGACGAAATCTTGGTAGGCCGCCGGGGACTCGAACCCCGAACCAACGGATTAAGAGTCCGCTGCTCTACCAGTTGAGCTAGCGACCCGCCGGAGATGACGCCTCAACGCATCGCGCGCCGAATGGGATGACGCGCGCGGAAGGAAGGCGGCTATTTTCCTGCCCCGCGCGCATAAGCGTCAACTGCCTACAGAATACTTCGATCGTTACTGGGTCCCCGCCTCCGCGAGGACGACGAGCTACCGTCATTCCCGCGAAGGCGGGAATCCAGGAAATTAGCGCGCTTGCGTGATCGGATACAATGCGCGCTTTGCATTCCCGGCCCATGGTACAGTCCACTTGGCGGACGCCGCTCGCGATCCTGATCTGCGGCGGCATCATCCTCACGCTCTCGCTCGGCACGCGCCACACCTTCGGCCTGTACCTGCAGCCGATGACGCTCGACTTGAGCTGGAGCCGCGAGACCTTCGCGCTGGCGATCGCGATCCAGAACCTGGTCTATGGCTTCGCCACCCCAGTGACCGGCATGATCGCGGACAGATGGGGCACCGCACGCGTGCTCGTCGCCGGCGCTCTGCTCTACGCGCTGGGGGTAGCGCTGATGGCTTATTCCACGACCGGGCCGGAATTCGCGCTGAACGCCGGCCTGCTGGTCGGCATCGGCCTCTCGTGCACCGGCTTTTCGCCCGTGTTCGGGGTGGTCGCGCGTGCATTCCCGCCGGAGAAGCGCACGCTCGCGCTGGGCTTCGCCGGCTCCGCGGGCTCGTTCGGGCAGTTCCTGATGCTGCCCTACGGCCAGACCCTGATC
>DASWIC010000032.1:0-3556 GCA_036397875.1 Burkholderiales bacterium | reverse complement strand
GACGCGCTGCTGCTGTTCCTCATCATCTTCGCCTGGACGCCGCCGCATTTCTGGGCGCTGGCACTCTATCGCAAGCACGACTATGCCAAGGCCGGCGTGCCGATGCTGCCGGTCACGCACGGGGACAAGTTCACGCGCCTGCACGTGCTGCTCTACACCGTGATACTCACGGCGGTGACGCTGCTGCCGTTTGTCACCCGCATGAGCGGCGCGCTCTACCTCGCCGCGGCGCTCGCCCTCGACGCCGTGTTTCTGTGGTACGCGGTGCGGATCTACACCGCCTACAGCGACCGCCTCGCGCAGCAGACCTTTCGCTACTCCATCGTCTATCTCACGCTCCTCTTCGCGGCGCTGCTACTCGATCACTATTTCCGCGTCCCGTTGTAGCGGCGGGAGCCACGCTTGAAGATCCTCGTCGCAGCGGTAATGGTGGCGCTGTCCACGGCGTTTCTCGGCGGCTGCGGGGACCGGCCGGGGGCCCCCAAATTCAAGTTGACCGACGTCTCCGGCGTGGATTTCGGCAAGGCGCTCGACCTGACCGACCACAATGGGCAGCCGCGCACGCTGGCGGATTTCCACGGCAAGGTGGTGACAGTGTTCTTCGGCTTCACGCACTGCCCGGACGTCTGCCCCACGACGCTCGCCGAGATGGCGCAGGTCGTCAAGGCGCTCGGACCAGACGGCGAGCGGGTCCAGGTCCTGTTCGTGACCGTGGACCCCGAGCGGGACACGCAGCAGGTGCTCAAGCAGTACGTGCCGGCATTCAACCCGAGATTTCTCGGGCTCTATGGCGATGCCGAGGCGACCGCGCGCGCGGCGAAGGCGTTCAAGGTCTACTTCCAGAAGCAGCCACCCAAGGACGGCCACTACAGCGTGGACCACTCCGCCGGCACCTACATACTGGACCGGGAGGGGCGGCTGCGCCTCTTTGCGGGGTATGGCACGGGCGCCCCGGCACTGCTGCACGACATCCGCATCCTGCTCGGCAGCTGAACCAGCGACAGCCGCGAGACGCGAAAAAAAGCCCCGGCTCCGCCGGGGCTCCTGTTGGCGCGGCCGCGGCGCTAGGCGGCCCGCGGGCCGATCACGTTTTTCATCCTGGCGAGCGCTTTCGCCTCGATCTGCCGGATGCGCTCGGCGGACACGCCGAACTCGGCGGCGAGATCGTGCAGCGTCGCCGCGTCATTGTCGGTCAGCCAGCGCGCTTCGATGATGCGACGGCTGCGCGGGTCGAGACTGGCGAGCGCCCGCTGCAAGCCTTCCCCGCGCAGGCGTGCGGTCTGCTCGTGCTCGAGGATACGGCCGGGCTCGGCATTTTCCGCCACGAGATAGGAAATCGGCGTGAACGATTCCTCCTCGCCATCGCCCGCGGGCTCGAGCGCGACGTCCCTGCCGGCGAGCCGCATTTCCATCTCGACCACTTCGTCGGGCTTGACGCCGAGCTGCCGGGCGATTGCCTTCACGTCCTCGAGGCCGAGGCTCGCGAGGCTCCTCTTCAGGCTCCTCAAGTTGAAGAAGAGTTTGCGCTGTGCCTTGGTGGTGGCGATTTTCACCATGCGCCAGTTGCGCAGGATGAACTCGTGGATTTCCGCCCGAATCCAGTGCACGGCGAACGAAACGAGCCGCACGCCGCGCTCGGGGTCGAAGCGCTTCACCGCCTTCATGAGGCCGATGTTGCCTTCCTGGATCAAGTCGGCCTGCGGCAGCCCGTAGCCCAGGTAGCCGCGTGAAATCGCGACGACGACGCGCAGATGCGCGAGCACCAGTTCGCGGGCGGCCTCGAGGTCGCCGCCGCCGCGGTAGCGCCGCGCCAGCTCCCGCTCGCGCTCCTGGGTGAGGAGCGGCAGGCTGTTGACGGTCTGGACGTAGGTTCCCAGGCTGCCCGCAGCCAGCGGGACCGGCAATGCAAAATTCGTCATGGTGATGACCCCCTATTGCCCGGTTATGTTAGCACTCAAGATCTGAGAGTGCCAGAGGCTCGAAAAGTTCATTCGATTCATCAGGTTAACACCTAAATCCGGGCCCAAAAACGACGTCAAATCAGGACCTTGGGCGAGCCGGTCGGGACGGCGCTATGCCCAGGATGCCCGCCATCGGGGAGCGCCTGGCAGTCGTTCGGGGCCGTCCAGCCACCATGCATGACGGGGGAGCGCTAGCGCGGCTCGATGGCGGCGAGGTGGCGGTTGACCGAGAGCCAGGAGCCAAACCAGCCCAGCCCCGCGGAGAAAACGAGCAGGCTCCCGCTGTCCTCCATGCCCAGGTGCCGCAGCGAGATCTGGGCGGCGTAGAGCCGCGACAGCTCGGCGAGCGCGCCGTTCAGGACCGTCACGCCCGCCCAGATGATTGCCCACGCCGCGAGCCCGCCCGCCAGCCCCTGCAGCGCGCCGTAGTAGAGGAACGGCCGGCGGATGAATGAATCGGTCGCGCCGATCAGCTTGGACACTTCGATCTCCTCGCGCCGGGTGAGGATCTGCAGCCGGATCGTGTTGAAGGTGACGGCGACCAGCGCAAACGCGAACAGCGTCGCGAGCAGCGAGACCGCCAGCAGGGCGGCCTTGAGTCCTGCTTCGAGCCGGCGCGCCCACTCGGCATCGAGTTGCACGTGCGAGACCTTGGGCCAGCCCCGCGCCTCGTCGCGCAGCCGTTCGAGGGCTTCCGGCGAGGGGTCGCGCGGCAGGACGACAAACGCGTCCGGCAGCGGATTGCCGGGCAGGCTGTCGACGACGTCGGCGAGCCCGGTGCTCGCCCTCAGCTCCTTTAGGGCGTCCTCGCGCGGCACGTAGCGCGCCTCGCGCACCGTCGGGTGCTGCTGCAGGCGTGCCGCGATCCGCTTGACGTCGGCGGGACCGGCGTCGAGCGCGAGAAAAACGGAGAGCTGCGGATCGGAGCCCAGCGAACGGGCGAGTCCTTCCAGGTTGACTACCACGACGTACAGCCCGACCGGCAACGCCAGCGCGACGCCGATCACGCTCACGTTGAGCAGCGTGGCAACCGGCGTGCGCGCGAGCCGCGCGAGCGTCGTGCGCAGCGCATCGAGGTGATGCCAGAAAAAGGCCCTCATGCCGCTACTTTTCCCTCTTTCAACACGATGTGGCGCGGCTTCATGCGCAATGCGAACGCCTCATCGTGCGTGGCAATCACCACGGTCACGCCGACCTGGTTGAACGAGCGGAACAGCTCGCCGATGCCGGCGGCGTAGGCGGTGTCGAGATTTCCGGTCGGCTCATCGGCGAGCAGGATCGCGGGACGGTGCACGATGGCGCGCGCGATCGCGAGCCGCTGCTGCTCGCCGCCCGACAGCCGGACCGGGAGGACCCGCTCCTTCGCGAGCAGCCCGACCTTGTCGAGCGCCGCGCGCACCCGGCGCGCCGCTTCACGCCGCTCGAAGCCGGTGACGGCGAGGGGCAGCATCACGTTGTCGAACGCCGAGCGGTCGAACAGCAGCTTCTGGTCCTGGAAGATCAGGCCCAGCTTGCGGCGCAAATAGGGCACCGCGCGCGTGCGCAGCGCCCCCACGTTCTGGCCGCTGACAATGACGCTGCCGCTCGTGGGCCGC
>DASWIC010000031.1:0-2616 GCA_036397875.1 Burkholderiales bacterium | reverse complement strand
GTAGCCGTAGACCTCGGTGAGGATGTCCCCGAAGACGTAGGAGATCGGGAAGAACAGCGCCCCCGCGCCGAGGACGACGGCGCCGACCACGGGCAGCTCGAACTGCGCGATCTTTGCCGGGCCGATCAGGTTGGAGCAGATCAGTACCGTGACGAACGCCGCCATTACGAATTCGTAATAGCGGTAGCTGCGCTGCTCGCTCACGAGAGTGGGGCGGAGCAGTGCTGCGCGAAGCCCGGACGGTGCTTGAGGCGGTCGTAGTAGGCAGCGATCCGGGGATAGGCCGGCCGCTCGATCGGCAGCAGGAACCAGCGGTGCAGGGCGACGCCCATGGGAATGTCGCCCATGGTGAAAGCAGTTCCCGCCAGGAATTGGCGGCTGGCGAGCGCGTTCTCCACGAGCTTGAGGTTGTCGGCCATTTTCTTGCGCGAATCCTCAACCAGCTTCATGTCGCGCTTCTCAGGCTCGACCCGCACCAGGTTCCAGAAAATGGGCCGCAGGTTTGGCCACAGCGTCGTCGAGTACCACTCCATCCAGCGGTCGGCGTCGGCGCAGACCGTGTCGTCGTTGGGCCAGAGCGTGCCCTTGCCGTGCTTGCGCGAGAGGTAGCGCACGATCGCGTGGGACTCCCACAGGATGAAGCCCTCGTCCTGGATCGTCGGCACCAGCCCGTTGGGATTCATCGCCAGGTACTCGGGCGTATTGTTGACGCCGAACTTGCCGCCGGCGTCCACCCGCTCGAACTTGAGATCGAGCTCGGCGCAGCACCAGAGCACTTTCTGCACGTTGATGGATGTGGTGCGGCCCCAGATTTTCAGCATTTCATTTCTCCCTAACTGCGTCACTGATTGTTAAGAATCTCCCCTCCTTTTCAAGGAGGGGTGGCGTGAAGCGCCGGGGTGGTTACATACCAGTTCTCGCTCCCACCACCCCCGCCGCTTCGCTGTGCGACCCCTCCTCGGGCAGGAGGGGGAGTTCATTTTGTTAGCGCTCTAAGAAAATCCTGACCGTTAGCGAGTCACGATTTTCTACTGGCGCGCTTGTTGAACGAGTCGAAAAATTTCCCGGCGAGCTGCTTCGCCACGCCGTCGATCAGGCGCGCGCCGACCTGCGCGAGCTTCCCTCCCACCGTGGCCTTGGCGGTGTAGGCAAGGCGCGTGGACTGGCCCTCCGGGCTGAGTGAAATTGCCGCTTCGCCCCGGGCAAAGCCCGCCACGCCCCCCTGGCCCTCGAAGCGCAGGGTGTAGCCGCGCGGGGGGTCGGCGTCGGCCACCGTCATCTTGCCTTTGAACTTGGCGCTGACCGGCCCGACCTTGGCCGTCAGGAGCACCTCATATTCCTGGTCAGCGGTGCGCGTGATCGACTCGCAGCCCGGGATGCAGTCCTTGAGGACCTCGGGATCGTTCAACGCCGCCCAGGTCGCCGCCTGCGACAGGGGGATCAGCTGCTCTCCGGTCATTTCCATGGTGTCTTCCCTGATAACTTAATTAAGTAGCTTCCCCTCCTGCCGGAGGAGGGGTGACCGCGCAAGCGGGCGGGGTGGTGGGAGTGCGAGCGCTGCCGCCAGCTCATCCAGGCTCTGCAGGTTGTGCACCGGCAGGAATGCGTCCACGTGCGGCAGCATGGCCTTGATGCCGGCCGGCTTCGCTTCGAATTCCGGGTAGCGCAGCAGCGGATTCAACCAGATGAGCCTGTGGCAGGACTTGTGCAGCCGCTCCATCTGGCGGGCGAGTCCGTCCGCGCCTTCGCGGTCGAGACCATCCGAGATCAGCAGCACCACCGCGCCCTGCCCGAGCAGCCGCCGCGACCAGTTGCGGTTGAATTCCCCGAGGCAGGCGCCGATGCGGGTGCCGCCCGACCAGTCCTTGACCGCGCGGGCGACGCGCGCGAGCGCGGCATCCGGGTCGCGATGGCGCATGTGCCGGGTGACGTTGGTCAGCCGCGTGCCGAAGGTGAACACGCTGACGCGGTCGCAATCGCGCGCCGCCGCGTGGAGGAAATGCAGGAACATGCGCGTATAGCGGCTCATCGAGCCCGAAACGTCGGCGAGCGCGACCAGCGGAGGCGCGCGTCGCCGGAGCGAGCGGCGGCATAGCGGGATGATGGCGCCACCGCCCCTCAGGCTGGCTTGCAGGCTCGCGCGCGGGTCGACGCGCGCACCGCGCGGGTCCGCTGCGTGGCGGCGCGTGGGCAGCTCCGGCAGGCGCAGGCGCAATTTCGCGACGGCCGCTCGCGCAGCCGCCAGCTCCTCGTTCGTCATGCTCTCGAAATCGATCGCGCGCAGCGACTCGTCGAACGAGAAGGTGAGGCTCGCATCGAACTCGATACGGTCAGCCGCGGCAGCGGGGGAAGGGCGGTGCTGGGCCGTCAGCGCCTGGACGAGCCGCGCGGAGAGCTCCTGTTCGTGGCTGCGTCGTGGAATGCGCCCGCGGACCTCGGGCAGGTGCCGCACGCGCGCGGCGTGCCGCGGATCGCGCCAGAACACCCGGAACGCCTCGTCGTACAGGTCGAACTGGTCGCGGCGGCCGAGGAACATCGATGCGAGCGTCCAATAGAAGTCGTCGCGCCGCTCGACCCCCGCGATCTGCAGGGCAGCGAGCGCGTCGATCACCCGGT
>DASWIC010000030.1:0-3531 GCA_036397875.1 Burkholderiales bacterium | reverse complement strand
CTGCGCCGTACGACCCGCGGCGCTTCGCCTGATTCGACCGGGAGTTTCGCAAGATGACACCATCCCATCCTCCTGGCATTGCCCGCGGCGGCAAGGCCCTATACGGCGCCCCGCTCGGGATCCTGATGCTCGAAGCGCGTTTCCCGCGCATTCCGGGCGACATGGGCAACGCCGTGACCTGGCCCTTCCCGGTGCTCTACCGCGTCGTGCGCGGCGCGAGCCCCGAGAAGGTCGTGCTGCAAGGCGCGCGCGGGCTGCTGCCGGAATTCCTGGAGGCGGCTAAGGACCTGGTCCGTCTCGGCGCCGAGGCCATCACGACCAATTGCGGCTTCCTCTCGCTCTTCCAGAACGAGCTCGCGCGCGCGGTGAACGTCCCGGTCGCGACCTCGGCGCTCATGCAGGTGCGCTGGGTGCAGGCCATGCTGCCGCCCGGCAAGCAGGTCGGCGTGATCACGGTGAGCGGCTCCACGCTGACACGGGCCCATCTCGAGTCGGCGGGCGTTCCGCTCGACACGCCGGTCGTCGGCACCGAGAACGGCCGCGAGTTCTTCCGCGTGCTGATCAAGGCGGAGAAGGAGGACATGGACGTCGCGGCTGCGCGGCAGGACATCCTGGATGCGGGAAAGGAGCTCGTGACCCGCCACCCGGACGTCGGCGCCATCGTGCTCGAATGCACCAACATGCCGCCGTATTCCGCCGCGCTCCAGCAGGAGTTCGGATTGCCGGTCTACGACATCTACACTATGATCAACTGGTTTCACGGCGGGCTGCGGCCGCGCGTTTTCTGATAGCCGACAAGGAACTGCCATGCGTCTCACGAAAAAAGCCGTAGCGGTGCTGTTCTTCCCTGTGATGGGCATCGTGCCACCGCTGCACGCTGCCTGGCCCGAGAAGCCCATCCGGATCATCGTTCCGTTTGCGCCGGGCGGCAGCGCCGATATCCTCGCGCGCACGATATCGAACAAGCTCCATCCCGCGCTGGGCCAGCCCGTGGTCGTCGAGAACCGGCCGGGCGCCGCCGGCAACATCGGCTCCGAGATCGTTGCCAAGTCCCGGCCCGACGGCTACACGCTCCTCGTGGGATTGATGAACACCCACGTGGTGAACCCGGCGCTCTACAAGAACCTGCCCTTCGACGGCGTCGAGGATTTCACGCCGGTCGCGATGCTCGCGGCGGTCATTTCCACCATGGCGATCCATCCCTCGGTGCCGGCGAAGAACGTCAAGGAGTTCATCGCGGTCGCCAAATCGCGTCCCGGCGACATTGCATACGCCACGGCGGGGACCGGCTCCTCGACGCACCTCAATGCGGCGGTGTTCGAGAAGATGGCCGGCATCCGGATGCTGCACGTGCCCTACAAGGGCGGCGCGCCCGCGGTGCTGAACACCATGACCGGCCAGACGCAGATGATCATTACGGCCGCTACCCAGACGCTGCCGCACGCGAGGACGGGCAGGCTAAGGCTCATCGGCGTCACCCGCGCAAAGCGCGTTCCCATGCTCCCCGACGTGCCCGCGATCGCCGAAACGCTGCCGGGCTACGAAGCGGTAGTGTGGTTCGGCGCCTTCGGGCCGGCCGGCCTGCCGAAGGACATCACGACGCGGCTCAACACCGAGATCAACATGCTGATGAGCGCGCCGGACACGAAAAGCATGATGGAGAAGATGGGCGTCGAGGTTATTAATATCTCAGCCGAGGCGTTCCAGAAGAAGCTGCGCGCGGAAGCTGTGCACTGGACGAACGTCGTCCGTAAGTACGGCATCAAGTTCGAATAGAAGCGGCATGCCGGCCTATCGCCCGACCCTGACGGGCACCCGCCACATGATCGCGGCGGGGCACCACGCCGCCGCGCACGCCGGCTTCACCGTTCTCGAGGCGGGCGGCAACGCGGTCGACGCGGGAGTCGCGGCGGGCATCGCGCTCGGCGTGCTGCAGACCGACCTCGTGAACTTTGCCGGCGTCGCGCCCATGATGATCTACCTCGCCGACCGGCGCGAGGTGTTGACGATAGACGGCCTCGGCACCTGGCCGCGCGCGGCGGACATCAACGTCTTCATCAAGCAGCACGGCGGCAGGATGCCGCCCGGAATCCTGCGCACCGTGATCCCGGCGGCGCCGTATGCCTGGCTTACCGCGCTCGAGAAGTTCGGCACGATGCGCTTCGGCGAGGTGGCGGAGGCGGCGATCCGGCTCGCGCGCGACGGCTTCGCGATGCACTGGCTGATGGCCGAATTCATCGCGGATCACGAGGACGACTATCGCCGCTGGCCGTCAACCGCGGAAGTCTTCCTGCCGGATGGCAAGCCACCGAAAGTGGGCGACCTCTTCGTGCAGCGCGATCTCGCGCGCACCCTGCAATACATGGCGGACGAGGAGGCGGCGCACGCGAAGGAAGGACGCGTCGCGGGACTGCATGCCGCGCGCGATGCCTTTTATCGAGGTGATATCGCGGCCGCGATCGCCCGCTACCACCGCGAGCACGAGGGCTGGGTGACCCTGGAAGACATGGCCGCCTACACCGTCACCTTCGAGCCGCCCGTGCGCACGCGCTTCGGCGATATCGACCTGTATGCCTGCGGGCCATGGTGCCAGGGACCGGCGCTGCCGCAGGCGCTCAATATCGTTTCGGGGATGGATCTGCGCGGGCTCGGTCACAATACAACGCAGTACATCCACGTGGTGGCAGAAGCGTTGAAGCTGGCCTTCGCCGACCGCCAGCGCTATTACGCCGATCCGCGGTTCGTCAAGGTGCCGATGGACGTGCTGCTCTCCGAATCGTACGCCGCGGAGCGCCGCAGGTGCATAGACCCGCGCAAGGCCGCGCCCGGCCTGCCGGCGGCGGGTGACGCGGGCCACGCCGCGGCGCCGAAGCTGAAGCAGCCGCGGCCGGCGCGAACGGAGAGGGTGCAGGAGCCGGATACTTCATACGTGAGCGTGATCGACCGCCACGGCAACGCGTTCTCCGCCACGCCGAGCGACTCCTCGTCCTCGACGCCGGTGATTCCGGGTACGGGACTGTGCCCGTCCTCGCGCGGCTCGCAGTCCTGGTGCGATCCCGAGCATCCCGCGGCGGTTGCGCCCGGCAAGCGCCCGCGGCTCACTTGCAGCCCGGCCATGGCGCTGCGTAACGGAAGAGCGTTCATGCCGTTCGGCTCGCCGGGCAACGATGTCCAGCCGCAGGCGATGCTGCAGGTATTCCTGAACCTCAACGTATTCGGCATGGACCTGCAGAGCGCGGTCGAAGCGCCGCGGTTCGCCACCTACAGCTTCCCGGCGTCCTCGGAGCCGCATGCCTACTATCCGGCGCGGCTCAATCTCGAGCAGCGCATTGCGCGCGGCACGGGCGATGCGCTGGCGGCGCTCGGTCACGATGTGAAGTGGTGGCCCGACCTGTCGTGGCGCGCGGGCGCCGTCTGTGCGGTCCGCGTCAACCCGGACACGGGAATCCTGGAAGGCGGTGCAGACCCGCGACGGCTCGCCTACGCGCTGGGTTGGTAATTTCCTCCCTCATCCCTGGTTCTTGCTTTTTA
>DASWIC010000029.1:0-7609 GCA_036397875.1 Burkholderiales bacterium | reverse complement strand
TCTGGCCGTCGGCCAACTGGTACGAGCGCGAGGCGTTCGACCTGTTCGGCATCGTCTTCACCGGGCATCCGGATCTGCGTCGCATCCTCACCGACTACGGCTTCGTCGGCCACCCGTTCCGCAAGGATTTCCCGCTCTCGGGCAACGTCGAGATGCGCTATGACCCCGACCAGAAGCGCGTGATCTATCAGCCGGTCACCATCGAGCCGCGCGAAATCACGCCGCGCATCGTGCGGGTGGAGAACTACGGCGATATCGAAAAGAAGACTTAACCACAGAGCACGCATTTCCGTGCCCTCTGTGGGTAATCTGGTTTTGCATGGCTGAAATTCGCAACTACACGATGAACTTCGGGCCCCAGCATCCTGCGGCCCACGGCGTGCTGCGCCTCGTGCTCGAGCTCGACGGCGAGGTCATCGAGCGCGCCGACCCGCACATCGGCCTGCTGCACCGCGCGACGGAGAAGCTCGCGGAGCACAAGACCTACATTCAGTCGGTGCCGTACATGGACCGGCTCGATTACGTATCGATGATGGCGAACGAGCATGCCTACGTGCTCGCGATCGAGAAGCTGCTCGGAATCGAAGTGCCGGTCCGCGCCCAGTACATCCGGGTCATGTTCGACGAGATCACCCGCATCCTGAACCACCTGCTGTGGCTCGGCGCGCACGGGCTCGATATCGGCGCGATGACGGTGTTCCTGTACTGCTTCCGCGAGCGCGAGGACCTGATGGACTGCTACGAGGCGGTATCCGGCGCGCGCATGCACGCCTCCTATTACCGCCCCGGGGGGGTCTTCCGCGACCTGCCGGAGCGAATGCCCCAGTACACGGCTTCCCGTATTCACGGCGAAACGGCGGTGCGCCGCCTCAACCAGAACCGCCAAGGCTCGCTGCTCGATTTCATCGAGAACTTCACCGCGCGCTTCCCGCAGTACGTGGATGAGTACGAGACGCTGCTGACCGATAACCGGATCTGGAAGCAGCGCACGGTCGGCATCGGCGTCGTCTCGCCGGAGCGCGCCAAGGCGCTCGGGTTCAGCGGCCCGATGCTGCGCGGATCCGGCGTGGAGTGGGACCTGCGCAAGAAGCAGCCCTACGAGGTCTACGACCGCGTGGATTTCGACATCCCGGTGGGCGTGAACGGGGACTGCTACGACCGCTACCTGGTGCGCATCGAGGAAATGCGGCAGGCGAACCGCATCGTCCGGCAGTGCATCGAATGGCTGCGCGGCAACCCGGGCCCGGTGATGGTCGACAACTACAAGGTGGCGCCGCCTTCGCGCGTGGCGATGAAGACCAACATGGAGGAGCTGATTCACCACTTCAAACTGTTTTCCGAGGGCATGCACGTTCCGGAAGGCGAGGCTTACGCGGCGGTGGAAGCGCCCAAGGGCGAATTCGGCATCTACCTCGTATCCGATGGCGCCAACAAGCCGTACCGCCTGAAGGTCCGCGCGCCGAGTTTCCCGCATCTCGCGGCGCTCGACGAGATGGCGCGCGGCCACATGATTGCCGACGTGGTGGCGATCATCGGCACGCAGGACATCGTGTTCGGCGAGGTCGATCGATGAATGCGCCGATGGTATTGAGCCCCGAAGCGCTGGCCAGGATCGACCAGGCGGCCGCCAAGTACCCGCCGGACCGGCGGCAGTCCGCGGTCATGGCCGCGCTCACCATCGCGCAGGACGAGAAGGGCTGGCTGTCCACCGAGACCATGGATTTCGTGGCGCTCTATCTCGAAATGCCGCCCGTCGCCGTCTACGAGGTCGCCTCGTTCTACACGATGTACGACCTCAAGCCGCGCGGCAAGTACAAGCTCGCGCTCTGCACCAACCTCCCGTGCGCGCTGCAGGGCGCGAACGTGGCCGCCGGGCACCTGAAGCAGAAGCTCGGCATCGGCTTCAACGAGACCACCGCGGACGGGATGTTCACGTTGAAGGAGGGCGAATGCTTCGGCGCCTGCGGCGACGCCCCGGTCATCCTGCTCAACGACAAGCGGATGTGCTGCGCCATGACGCCCGACAAGCTTGATGAACTCATCCGGGAATTGAAGTGATGAGCGTTGCTTGCCCCTCACCCCCGCCCCTCTCCCCCCGTGGCGAGGGGAGATTCGAGGTGCAATGCCCCATCGGGCATTTGCACGAGGACCAATGATGGGCCTGCCGGTTCCTCCATTCGCGGCCAACGTGTTCGGCCCCGAGGCCATCATCCTGAAGGGCCTCGATGGCCTCAACTGGGGGCTCAAGGACTACGAGGCGCGCGGCGGCTATCGGGCGCTGAAAAAACTACTCGCCGGGAAGATTCCTCCCGACCAGGTCATCGCGGAGGTGAAGAAATCCGCCCTGCGCGGGCGCGGCGGCGCGGGCTTTCCGACCGGGCTCAAGTGGAGCTTCATGCCGCGGCAGTACCAGGGCACGAAGTACCTGGTGTGCAACTCCGACGAGGGCGAGCCGGGGACCTTCAAGGACCGTGACCTGCTGCGCTACAACCCGCACAGCGTGATCGAGGGCATCATCATCGCCGCGTACGCGACGGGCGCCCAGGTCGGCTACCACTACGTCCACGGCGAGATCTGGGAAGTCTACGAGCGCTGCGAGGAGGCGCTGGCGGAGGCGCGCGCGGCGGGCTACCTCGGCCAGAACATCCTCGGCTCGGATTTCAGCTTCGAGCTCCACAATCATCACGGCTGGGGCGCCTACATCTGCGGTGAGGAGACGGGCCTGCTCGAATCGCTGGAGGGCAAGAAGGGCATGCCGCGCTTCAAGCCGCCGTTCCCCGCGAGCTACGGGCTTTATGGCCGGCCCACGACGATCAACAACACGGAAACGTTCGCGGCGGTGCCGTGGATCATCCTGAACGGGGCCGAGGCGTTCCTCGACCTCGGCCGGCCCAACAACGGCGGCACCAAGATCTTCTCGGTCACGGGCGATGTCACGCGCCCCGGCAATTTCGAGGTGCGGCTCGGCACGCCGTTCTCGAAGCTCCTGGAGATGGCGGGCGGCATGCGGGGCGGAGGGAGGCTCAAGGCGTGCATCCCGGGCGGCTCCTCGATGCCGGTGCTGCCGGCCGACGTCATGATGAAGACCGACATGGACTACGACTCGATCGCGAAAGCGGGATCGATGCTGGGCTCCGGCGCGGTCATCGTCATGGACGAGACGCGCTGCATGGTGCGCTCGCTGCTGCGGCTGTCCTATTTCTACTTCGAGGAATCGTGCGGCCAGTGCACGCCCTGCCGCGAGGGCACCGGCTGGCTCTACCGCATGGTTGACCGCATCGAGCACGGCAAGGGCAGGCTCGAGGACCTCGACCTGCTCGATAACGTGTCCGACAACATCGCGGGGCGGACGATCTGCGCGCTGGGCGACGCCGCGGCGCTGCCGGTGAAGAGCTTCATCAAGCACTTCCGCGACGAGTTCGTTTATCACATCGAGCACAAGAAGTGCCTGGTGCCCGACTACCTTTGAGTGACGACGGATGACTGGCGAAATCCCCCCGACATGTTCATGTCTCCCCCCTTTGACAAAGGGGGGCAGGGGGGATTTGGTGATGAGCGATGAGTGAGGCTCGCAAGACGGTCGAGCTGGAGATCGACGGCAAGGCCATGGAGGTCGCCGAGGGGGCGACGATCATGGACGCGGCCAACCAGGCCGGCATCTACATTCCGCACTTCTGCTACCACCGGAAGTTGTCCATCGCCGCCAACTGCCGCATGTGCCTGGTGCAGGTCGAGAAGGCGCCCAAGCCCCTGCCGGCCTGCGCGACCCCCGTCGCCAAGGGCATGAAGGTCCAGACGCACTCGGAGCAGGCGGTGAGCGCGCAGAAGGGGGTGATGGAATTCCTGCTCATCAACCACCCCCTTGACTGCCCGATCTGCGACGAGGGCGGCGAGTGCCAGCTGCAGGACCTCGCGGTCGGCTACGGGGCGAGCGGCTCGCGCTACGAGGAGCCCAAGCGCGTGGTGACGGACAAGAACCTGGGCCCGCTGATCTCGACCGACATGACGCGCTGCATTTACTGTACCCGTTGCGTGCGCTTCGGGCAGGAGATCGCGGGCATCATGGAGCTCGGCATGATCGGCCGCGGCGAGCACGCGGAGATCATCACCTTCGTGGGCCGGACGGTGGATTCCGAGCTGTCGGGAAACGTGATCGACCTCTGTCCGGTCGGGGCGCTCACCTCGAAGCCCTTCCGGTTCACTGCGCGCGCGTGGGAGCTCACCCGCAAGCCTTCAGTGAGCCCGCACTGCGGCCTGGGGTCGAACCTGACCGTGCAGGTCAAGCAGAACCGGGTGATGCGCGTGCTGCCGCGCGAGAACGAGGCGATCAACGAATGCTGGCTCTCCGACAAGGACCGCTTCTCCTACGAGGGCCTCAATTCCGAGCAGCGTCTCCCGCGGCCCATGCTCAAGCGGGACGGCGCCTGGCAGGAGGTCGAGTGGCAGGTCGCGCTCGAATTTGTCGCCCGTGAGTTGAAGCGCATACGAGACCGGCACGGCGCGTCGAGCATCGGCGCGTTGGCCGCGCCGCACCAGACGCTGGAAGAGCTCTTTCTGCTGGGCAAGCTCGGCCGCGCGTTTGCCTCCGGCAACGCGGATTTCCGGCTGCGCCAATCCGATTTCGGCGCCGATGCCCGGCGCGCCGGTGCGCCGTGGCTGGGCATGAAGATCGCGGAGATCGGCGCGCTCGACCGGGTGCTCGTGGTGGGCAGCACGCTGCGCAAGGACCATCCGCTCATCACCCACCGCCTGCGGCAGGCGGCGCGGCGCCAGCTCCAGCTGAGCCTGATTCAATGCGTGGACGACGATCTCCTGATGCCGGTCGCCCGCAAGGCGATCGTCGCGCCCGATGCCATGCCCGGCATGGTCGCGCAGGTGGTCAGGGCCGTTGCGGAGAGCAAGGGGGCAGCGCTACCGCAGGCCGTGAGCGGCGTCGTAGTGTCCGACGCCGCCCGTGGCATCGCGGCGAGCCTCACCGCGGGCAAGCATGCGGCCATTTTCCTCGGCAACCTGGCGCAGCATCATCCAGCTGCGTCCCAACTGCACCTGCTGGGCCTGGCGCTTGCCGAATTGACCGGCGCGCGCTTCGGGTTCCTGGGGGAGGCGGCCAATAGCGTGGGCGGTTACATTGCAGGTTGCGTGCCATGGGGCCAGCCGGCCGGCCTCAATGCCGCGCAAATGCTGGCCGAGCCGCGCAAGGCGTATCTACTGCTCGGCGTCGAAGCGGAACTCGATACGCACGACCCGCAGCAGGCGACGGCGGCGCTAGCGTCCGCGGAACTGGTGGTCGCGATGAGCCCGTACCAGCACCGGGCGACGGATTACGCGCACGTGCTGCTGCCGATCGCGCCATTCACCGAAACGGCGGGTACCTTCGTCAGCACCGAGGGCACGGTGCAGAGCTTCGAGGGCGTGGTGCGGCCGCTGGGCGAGGCGCGGCCGGCGTGGAAAGTGCTGCGCGTCCTCGGGAACCTGCTGGGGCTGGACGGCTTCGAGCACGACAGCGCAGAAGAGGTGAGGAGGGAGGCGCTGGGCGGGAGAAGCATCGAGGCTCTGCTCGACAATCGGCTGAAGGACGCGCGCATTTCCGAAATCGCGGCAACACCGGCAAGCGGGATCCAGCGCATCGCCGAAGTCCCCATTTATGCGGCCGACGCCATCGTGCGGCGGTCGCGGGCATTGCAGCTCACGCAGGACGCCGCGGCCCCGGTGGCGTGGATGAACCGTGCCCTGTTCGAGCAACTCGGGATGCGCGACGGTGACGCGCTGCGCGTGCGGCAGGGCGCGGGCGCAGCGCTGGTCAACGCGGTAATCGACGACCGGCTTCCGGCCGGGTGCATCCGGCTGGCAGCGGCGCGGCCGGAGACCGCGGCGCTGGGCGCCATGTTCGGCACGGTGAGCGCCGAGCGCGTGCCTGCGCAACGGAGGGTGGCGGTGTGAGCACCCTGCTGCAGCCTTTCATCCATCTCGGCAACTGGCTGTGGGGCGTTCTCGCCGCGGTCGTGGTGTGGATCGTCGGCCACGAGTACGCGCCGGCGGTTCTGACTGTCGTCAAGATACTGCTCCTGATCGTCTGCATCGTGGTGCCGCTGCTGCTGGCCGTGGCCTACCTCACTCTGTGGGAGCGCAAGCTGATCGGTTGGATGCAGGTTCGCATCGGGCCGAACCGCGTGACGTTCTTCGGCATCCGCTGGCTCGGGGGACTGGCGCAGCCGATCGCAGACGGCTTGAAGCTCCTGCTAAAGGAGATCATCGTCCCGACCGGGGCCAACCGGTTCCTGTTCGTGCTGGCGCCGGTCATGGCGATCATGCCGGCGATGGCGGCGTGGGCGGTGGTGCCGTTCGGGCCGGAGCTGGTGCTCGCCGACATCGACGCGGGGCTGCTCTACATCATGGCGATCACCTCGATGGGCGTCTACGGCATCATCATCGCCGGCTGGGCCTCGAATTCGAAGTACGCCTTTCTCGGCGCGCTGCGCTCCGCGGCCCAGATGGTGTCGTACGAGCTGGCGATGGGCTTCGCGCTGGTGTGCGTGCTGATGGCCGCGCAGAGCCTGAACCTGGGCGACGTCGTCCGCATGCAGAGCGGCAACTGGGGCTTCCTCAATTGGTTCTGGATCCCGCTGTTCCCGATTCTCCTCGTCTATCTCATCTCCGGCGTGGCGGAAACCAACCGCGCGCCGTTCGACGTGGCCGAAGGCGAGTCCGAGATCGTCGCCGGATTTCACGTCGAGTATTCCGGCATGGCCTTCGCCATCTTCTTTATGGCCGAGTATGCCAACATGATCCTCATCGCGGCCCTGGCCTCGGTCATGTTCCTGGGCGGCTGGCTGTCGCCGTTCGAGGGCCTGCCCGCCGGGCTCCTGGCCACGCCCGTCATTGGCACCGTGCTCGGCAACGGCGTCCACTGGCTGCTGTTCAAGATCAGTTTCATTCTGTTCCTTTTCCTGTGGTTCCGCGCCACGTTTCCGCGGTATCGTTACGACCAGATCATGCGCCTCGGGTGGAAGGTGTTCATCCCGGTCACGCTGGTATGGATCGGCGTGATGGGCGGTGTCATGTTTCTTACGCCCTGGGGGTTTATCTTCCACTGAGTGGAAGAGGCAACGACCATGCTGAAGACAATCAAACGGCACCTGAATACATTTTTTCTCTATGAGCTTCTGAAGGGGCTCATGGTGACCGGGCGTCATCTGTTCATGCGCAAGTTCACGATTCAGTACCCCGAGGAGAAGACACCGATCAGCCCGCGTTTCCGCGGCCTGCACGCCCTGCGCCGCTACCCCAACGGCGAGGAACGCTGCATCGCCTGCAAATTGTGCGAGGCGGTATGCCCGGCGGCGGCGATCACCATCGAGTCGGAGGTGCGCGCCGACGGCACGCGCCGCACCACGCGTTACGATATCGACCTGTTCAAGTGCATTTACTGCGGATTCTGCGAGGAGTCCTGCCCGGTGGACTCCATCGTCGAGACCCGGTTTTTCGAGTTTCATTTCGAGAATCGCGGCGAACACGTGATTCACAAGGACCAGCTGCTGGCGATCGGCGACAAGTACGAGAAACAGCTCGCGGAAGACCGCGCGACGGACGCGAAGTATAGGTAATAATC
>DASWIC010000028.1:0-36731 GCA_036397875.1 Burkholderiales bacterium | reverse complement strand
TTGGCGGGCGTCAACGGCATGTCGAGGTGCCCGACGCCGAGCGGCGCGAGCGCGTCCATCACCGCGTTGGCGACCGCGGGCAGCGAGCCCGTGCACCCCGATTCGCCCACGCCCTTGACGCCGAGCGGGCTCACTTTGCTCGCCGTCGGATGCTCGGCCCCGCGGATCGCCGGCACCAGCCCGGCGCGCGGCATGTAGTAGTCCATGAAGCTGCCGGTCAGCAGCTGCCCCGAGCCGCGATCGTATACCACGTGCTCGCCGAAGATCTGGCCCGCGCCCATCGCGACGCCGCCGTGGAGCTGCCCTTCGACCACCTCATGGTTGATCACGACGCCGAGGTCGTCCACCGCGGCGTAGGAGGCGATCTCGGCCGCACCGGTGCCGGGATCGATCTCGACCTCGGCGATGTGGCAGCCGTTGGGGAAGGTCGAGCCGAACTTGCCTTCGGCGACTACCGAAACCGGCTTCGATCTGGCGAGGTCCCCGAGCTTGAAGGCGCGCTTCGATTCCTTCGAGCGATACGCGCCGTCGGCATATTCCACCTGCGAGGGCTCGACCCCGAGGTCGAGCGCGGCAGCCGCGCGCCCGTGCTCGATCAGCTTCTGCGCCGCAAGGTGGCACACGCTGCCGGCGCCCACGGTGCTGCGCGAGCCGCCGGTATGGTTGCCCTGCAGCCGGTGCTGCTTCTCCGGCGCGCACTGGCTGATGCGCACGCGCTCGAACGGCACGCCGAGCGCGCCCGCCACGATCGCGGCGAACGTCGTCTCGTGCCCGTGTCCCTGCGACTTCGACATCGTGTAGACGGTGATATTGCCCGCGGCATCGAGCTCGAGCTCGACCTCGTCCTTCGCGGCCTGGCCGGCGCCCGTGTTCTCGATCACCGTGGCGATGCCGATGCCGCGCAGCTTTCCCGCCTGCTCCGTCCGCGCGCGGCGCTTCGCATAGCCCTTCCAGTCCGCGAGCTTCAACGCCTGCTCGAGGAGCCCCGGCAGGTCGGCGTTCTCGTAGGTGGAGCCGGTCGGAGTCTTGTAAGGGAAGGCCTCGGGCGGAATGAGATTGCGCCGCCGCAACTCGGCGGCATCCATCTTCAGCTCGGCCGCCGCCTGGCTCACGAGGCGCTCGACGGTATAGGCGATGTCGGGACGCCCCGCCCCCCGGTAGGACGACACCGGGTTGGTGTTGGTCAGCGCGACTCGGTAGGTCGCGTAAAGCGCCGGGATGCGATAGACGCCGGTCATGCAGGTCGTGGTATTGCGGATGTGGCCCATCGAAGCCGGCGACAGGTAGGCCCCCATGTCGTTGACCCAGTCGAGCCGCATCGCCAACAAGCGCCCCTCGCGGTCGAGCGCGAGCGCGCCGTCGATGACATTGGCCCGCCCGTGCGTGTCGCAGGCGATGCCTTCGGAGCGCGTTGACACCCATCTGACCGGGCGTCCGGTCTGCTTCGCCGCGAGCATCAACGCACCGTGTTCCGGGTACGCGGGCGTGCGCTGGCCGAAGCCGCCGCCGACATCGCCCACCTCGAAATGCAGCTTCTCCTCCGGCACGCCGGTATAGGCTGAAAGATGCCGACGCAGCGTGGTGATGCCCTGGCAGCACACGTGCAGCGTGTAGCTGTCCGCGCGCGCGTCGTAGGAGGCGATGTAGGCGCGAGGCTCCATCGGGTTCGGCGCGACGCGCGTGACTTCCACCTTGAGGCGCGTTACGTGCGCCGCGCGCGCAAATGCGGCCTCGACGGCGGCGGCGTCGCCCACTTCCGCTTCCAGCGCGAGATTGCCCGGGACATTTTCGTGCAGCTGCGGCGCGCCAGGCGCAAGCGCCGCCTCCGGCGCGACGACGGCGGGCAGGTCGCGGTACTGGATGTCGACGAGCTCAGCCGCGTCCTGTGCGGCCTCCGCGGTGTCGGCCACCACGAGCGCAATCGCCTCACCCACGAAGTGCACGCCCCGGTGCGCGAGCACCGGCCGCTCCGGCGCCCGGGTCTGCATGCCGCCCTTCCCGGGAAACGTCAGCGTGTGCATGGGCTTCACGTAGCCGGCGCGGACGGCATCGGCGCCGGTGATGACCGCCTTGACCCCCGCATGCCGCAACGCCCGTTCGGCGTTGACCGCGACGATATCGGCGTGCGCCCGGTCCGAGCGCACGAAATAGCCATGGAGCTGCCCCGGCAGGCTCCAATCGGCGGCAAACGTGCCGGCGCCGGTCACGAGGCGCGCGTCCTCGACCCGCCCTACGGGCCCGTGGTCATGTGCCTTCGCGCTCATTTCTTCCTCGCGGAATGGATGGCGTGCCACAACTTCGCCGGCGTGAGCGGCATGTCAAGGTGCCCGATGCCGAGCGGCCGCAGCGCGTCCACCACCGCGTTCGCGAGGGACGGTATCGATGCGGTGCAGCCCGACTCGCCAACGCCCTTCACGCCGAGCACGTTGTTGACGCTCGGCACCGGGTAGTCCTGCATCTGGATCGCCGGCACCAGGCCGGCGCGCGGCATGCAGTAATCCATGAAGCTACCGGTGAGCAGCTGCCCGGTCTGGCGGTCGTAGGCGACCTGCTCGCCGAAGATCTGGCCGGCGCCCTGCGTCACCGCGCCGTGCACTTGGCCCTCGACCACCGCATGGTTGATGACGTTGCCGCAGTCGTCGACCGCGTGGTAGGCGACGATGCGCGGGGTGCCGGTCGCGGGATCGACCTCCACCTCGGTGATGTGGCAGCCGTTGGGGAAGGTCGAGCCGAAAGTGCCTTCGCCCATCACGTCCATCGGCTTCTTCTTCGCGAGGTCGAACAGGCTGATTTTCCTCTTCTCACCGCGCACCTGGAAAAAACCCTTTGCGTAGTCCACCTGAGAGGGCTCGACCTCCATCTGTTCCGCGGCGAGCGATTTTCCCTGCTCGATCAGCTTGAGCGCAGCCAGCTTGCACGCGCTGCCGGCGCCCGCGGTCGAGCGCGAGCCGCCCGTGTGGTTGCCGATGAGCGGCTTGACGCCCTGCCTGAGGTGTACCCGCTCCAGCGGCACGCCGAGCGCCTCCGCCACGATCATGCCGAACGTCGTCTCGTGACCCTGTCCCTGCGACTGCGACACCGAATACACGTTGATCTCCCCGGAACGGGTCGCCTCGATCTCGACCTGGTCCTTGGGGAACAAACCCGCGCCCGTATTCTCGATGACGGTCGCGATACCGAGGCCGCGCAGCTTTCCCGCCTGCTCGGATTTGCGGCGGCGCGCCGGAAATCCCTTCCAGTCGGCGAACTTGAGCGCCCGCTCCAGGACGCCGTGGAGATCGGTCGCTTCGTAGGTCGAGCCGGTGGGCGTCTTGTAGGGAAACGCATCCTTCGGTATGAAATTGCGGCGCCGGAGCTCCGCCGGGTCGATCTTCAGTTCCGCCGCGGCCTGGCTCACCAGGCGCTCCATCACGTAGGCCATGTCGGGGCGGCCGGCGCCGCGGTAGGCCGCAACCGGCACGGTATTGGTGAACGCCAGCCGGAAGCGCCCGTAGAGCGCCGGAATGCGGTAGACGCCGGTCATGCAGGTGGCGGGGTTGCGCGTGTGGCTCGCCGAGCCGGTCGCCGAGAGGTAGCCCCCCATGTCGGCGATCCAGTCGAGCTTCAGGGCGAGGAACCTGCCGTCGCCGTCGAGCGCGAGCTCGCCGTTGACGGTGTTGGCGCGCCCGTGGGTGTCGCTCATGAAGCCCTCCGCGCGCGAGGAGATCCAGCGCACCGGACGGCCGAGCTCCTTCGCCGCCAGCATCTGCATGCAATATTCGGGGTAGGCCGCGCTCCTCTGCCCGAAGCTGCCGCCGATGTCCTGCGCGTGCACCACCAGCTTCTCTTCCGGCACGTCGGTGATCGCAGCGAGCTGCTTGCGCATCATGTTGATGCCCTGGATGCAGACGTGGACGTGGTAGATGCCGCTTTGCGCGTCGTAGCGCACCGTGCAGCCGCGCAGCTCCATCGGGCTCGGCGCGACGCGGCTCACCTCGAGCTTCAGCCGCGTCACGTGCGCGGCCCGGGCGAGCGCCTCCTTCACCGTTTCCTCGTTGCCCGCCTCATAGTCGAATGCGAGATTGCCCGGGGCCTCCTCGTGCAATTGGGGCGCGCCGGGGGCGAGCGCCGCCTCCGCCGAGACGACGGCGGGAAGGTCGCGATACTCGACGTCCACCAGCTCGGCGGCGTCCTGCGCCGCGAGCGGCGTGTCGGCGACCACCATCGCCACCGCGTCGCCGACGTGGCGCACCTTGCGCGCCGCCAGCACCGGGCGTGGCGGCTTGATGATGTGCTTGCCGCCCCGGCCGGGATAGCTCACGACCACGAAGTACTTGGTATAGCCGGCGGCGATTGCGTCCTCGCCGGTATAGACGCGCCTCACCCCCGGATGCTGCGCGGCCCTGCCGGTCTTCACCGACACGATCTCGGCGTGGGCGCGGTCCGAGCGCACGAACGCGGCATAGAGCTGGCCGGGCAGGCTCCAGTCGGAGGCGTATTTGCCGGCGCCCGTCACAAGGCGCAGGTCCTCGACCCTGCCGCCGTGATGCGATGCATGCGTATCCACGTTGCAGCCTTCCGGGAAAGTCCGATTATTGGAATTAAAAGCCCCGCGCCTTGCGCGCAGGGCTCAGGGGCCGGATTATCCGGCATACTGCTCCCGCCAGCAATCCGCAAGTCCATATATTGCACCGCCACGGTGCGCGCCGCACAATTGGCGCGGAGCATAAAGGCAAACCTCCCGTTCCCATGAAAAAAGATACCCTCCTTTCCCGCGCCGGCCGCGACCCCGCCCGCCACCAGGGCATGGTCAACACGCCCGTATTCCGCACTTCCACCGTGATCTTTCCCGACCGCGAGGCGTACGAGGCCCGCGGCGGCGACGACTACAAGAAGGTCCGCTACGGCCTGTATGGCACCCCGACCACGTTCGCACTGGAAGAAGCCGTCGCGCAGATGGAGGGAGGGTATGCCGCGGTCGCCCTGCCGTCGGGGCTCGCCGCACTTGCGGTTGCGCTGTGGGCTTTCCTCAAGAGCAGCGACCACGTGCTCGTGCCCGATCCGGTGTATGCGCCCACGCGCAACTTCTGCGACCGGCGCCTGAAGCCGAGCGGAATCGAAATCGAATACTACGATCCCCTGGTCGGCTCCGGCATCCAGAAGCTTATCCGGCCGACTACGCGGGCCGTGTTCTGCGAGGCGCCGGGCTCGCTCTCCTTCGAAATGCAGGATATCCCGGCGATCGCCGCCGCCGCGCACGCGCGCGGGATACCGGTGCTCGCCGACACGACCTGGGGCACGCCCTACTACTTCCGTTCCTTCGAGAAAGGCGTGGATGTGTCCATACACGCGGCGACCAAGTACATCGCCGGGCACTCGGACGTGGTGATGGGCATGATCGTCACCAACGAGCGCCACTGGCTCACGGTGCGCCGCGCCGTAGCGGACTACGGCTACGGCGTCAGCCCCGATGACTGCTATCTGGCGCTGCGCGGCTTTCGCACGATCGGCGTGCGTATGAAGCAGCAGATGGCGAACGCCCTCCAGGTCGCGCGCTGGCTGCAATCGCGGCGGGAAGTGAAGCGCGTGATCTACCCCGCGCTCGAAGGCGATCCCGGCCACGCCGTGTGGAAGCGCGACTTCTCGGGGGCAGCGTCGCTATTTTCCTTCGTGCTGGCAGCGGGCGAGCGGCAGGCTACCGCTTTCATCAACGCGCTCGAGCTCTTCGGCATCGGCTCGAGCTGGGGCGGCTTCGAGAGCCTCGCCATCGTCGCGTCGATCGCGCCCTACCGCACGGCGACGAAGTGGGATCCCGGCGGCCCCACGATCCGGCTGCATATAGGGCTCGAGGACCCGGATGACCTCATCGCCGACCTCGAGCGCGGCTTTGCGGCCATGCAGAAGGCCTGACCAGTCAAAGGGAGGAAGCATGAAAGTCGGCTTCATCGGTATCGGCACCATGGGCGCCAGCATGGCGCTGAACGTGCGCAAGTCGGGCTATGACGTAGTCGTCAATGACGTGCGCGAAGCGGCGGCTGGGCCGCATCTCAAGGCGGGCTGCACCTGGGCGAGCTCCGCACGCGAGGTGGCCGAGGCGTCAGACGTGGTGTTCACCTCGTTGCCCGGCCCGAAGGAAGTCCAGGCCGTCGCGGACGAGCTGCTGGCCGGCATGCGCAAGGGGACGGCCTGGTTCGACCTCTCGACCAACTCGCCCACCGTGGTGCGGCGGATCTCCGAGCGCTTCGGGGACAAGGGCATCGCGATGCTGGACTCGCCGGTGAGCGGCGGCCCCGCCGGCGCGAAAAGCGGCAAGCTCGCCCTCTATGTGAGCGGCGACCGGGGCGCGTTCGACCGGCACAAGGCCGTGCTCGACGCCATCGGCGACCAGGTCATCTACGTCGGGCCGATCGGAGCGGGCACCGTCGCCAAGCTGGTCCACAACTGCGCGGGCTACGCGATTCTGGCCGCGCTTGCGGAGGTGATGACGATGGGCGTGAAGGCGGGCGTGGAGCCGCTCGCCCTGTGGGCCGCCATCCGCCAGGGCGCCTTCGGCCGCCGGCGCTCGTTCGACCGGCTCGCCGAGCAGTTCCTGGTCGGAAAGTTCGACCCTCCCGCGTTCGCGCTCGAGCTCGCGCACAAGGACGTCACGCTCGCGACCGAGGTCGGCCGCGAGTTTCACGTCCCGATGAAACTCGCGAACACGGTGCTTCAGGAGATGACGGAGGCGATGAACCGCGAGGGATGGCCGAAGCGCGACTCTCGGATCTTCATGCTGCTGCAGGAGGAGCGCGCCGGCGTCCAGATCAAGGTGCCGGAGGCGAAGGTTCAGGAGGTGCTGAACCGCGGCTAGAGAACTTTTCTGGTCAGTCGTCCTCGCGAAGGCGGGGACCCAGAAACGACCTCACAACACTAGATTCCCGCCTGCGCGGGAATGACGGGACCTTACTTGATCTGAATCGGCTTTCCACGCGTGGCCGAGGCGACGATCGCCTCCAGCACGGCGATGCCGTTGATCGCTTCCTCGGGGGGCACGACGAAGTTCTTCTTGTCCGCGACGGCGTCGGCGAACGCTTCGAGCTCGGCCCGCTCCTTGTCCACCGCCGGCAGGCTGATCTTCTCGGGCGCCCCCTCGAGGCCGCGCTGGGTGAGCTCGGTGTCGCCGCGCACCTCGATCCATCCCTTGGAGCCGAAGATGCGCGTGCAGTAGATGTCGCCCGTGACGAACACGGTGCTCTGGCTGCCGGTCGCGCCGCTCGAGAACCGCAGAAGCATCGCGGTCGTGTCGTCGATTTCCACTTCGGGCGGGAGCTTGCGCTTCTCGCTGAACGCGTAGACGCTCGTCACCCGCCCCGCAATCTGGATCATGCCGTCGAGCGTGTGGATGCCGCGCGCCGTCATCCCGCCCGCCGGGGCCTCGGCGCGGGTGGCGCGCCAGTTGCCCGCCTTCAGCTGGTAACCGCTCGGGCCCGAATGCGTCGCCTCGACGTGCAGCACGTCGCCGATCGCGCCCGAGCGGATGCGGCTCATCGCCTCGAGAAACGCGGGGGCGTAGCGGCGGTTGAGACCGATGCCGAGGGTCGTGCCCGCCGCGCGCACCGCCTCGATCGCCTTCTCCGCGGTCTTGCGCGTAACCGTCAGCGGCTTCTCGACGAAGACGTGCTTGCCCGCTTTCGCCGCCTGCTGGATCTGCTTCACGTGGAGAGAATGAGGCGTCGCCAGGATCACGGCGCCGATTTCGGGATCCTTCAGCACGCGCCCGTAGGATGAGACGACCTTGATGCCGGTCTTCTGCGAGAACTCCTTGTGCTTCTCCGGATCGCGGGAGATCCCCTTCACGACCTGGATCTTGCTGCTTCCCTGCACCGACTCCACCAGTCGGCTGCCCCACCGGCCCATTCCGTAGATCGCCGCCTTCAGCATCTCGCGCCTCCTCGTAACGTAACGGCGGCAACGATAGCACAATCCTCATTCGATCTTGATGTTGCCGTCCTTCACTATCCTGCGCCAAACCTGGATCTCTTCCGAGATGAAGTTGCGGAAATCCCCTGGGGTGCTGCCGACGGGCTCGCCGCCGTCGGCGGAGAGTTTGCCCGCCACGTTCGGCGATCGGACCACCCTGGCGAACTCCACGCTCAGCTGGTTCACGATGGCGGCGGGCGTGCCCGCCGGCACGGAGTAGCCGTGGAAGGTGGACGCGTTGTACCCGGGCGCCCCCTGCTCCGCGATCGTCGGCAGATCGGGAAGCACCGTGGAACGCTGCGCGGTGCTGATTCCCAGCGCGCGCAATTTCCCGGTCTTCACGTGCGGTCCAGCGCTCAGCACGTTCGCGAGCGTGGCGTGGATCCGGCCACCTGCCAGGTCAAGCATGGCGATTCCCGTGCTGCGGTAGGGGACGTACGAGGCCTTGATCTCCGCCGCCGCGAAAAACCACAAGGTGACGAGGTGCGTGCCGCTGCCGGTGTTGCCGGCGCCAAAGAACAACTCGTCAGGTCGTGCTCTCGCCTGCGCGATCAATTCGCTCACCGATCGCGCCGGGTTGGAGGCGTTGACGACCAGCAGATAGGGGGCGCGCGTCAACAGCGAAACCGGCGTGAAATCCCGGATCGGGTCGATCGGATAGTTCTTGTACAGCGCCGGTGAAAACGTGAAGCTGGGTATGACGGCGAGCAGCGTGTAGCCGTCCGGGTTGGCTTTCGCCGCCAGCGAGAATGCGACCACGGCCGCGGCGCCGCCGCCCGCGCGGTTGTCGACGATGAACTGCTGGCCCAGGGTCTCGGTCATCCTGGCCGCGAAGAGGCGTGCCTGGATGTCGGTCGCCCCGCCCGGTGCCTGGGCGACGATCACCCGCACCGGCCGGGTCGGGAACGGGACGGGTTTCTGCGCCTGCGCGGTGCCCGGCACCGCCGCCGCCAGGGCCGCGAGGAGCGCCACGCGCGGCAAGTGATCGTTCGACAAGCTGTCCTCCGGGCCCAGGGCGCGGCTTACTGGGTCTTGATGCCGGCGTTCTTCACGACCTCGCGCCAGCGCGCGATTTCCCGCGCGAGATGCTGTCCGAACTGTTCGGGCGTGCTGCCGACCGGTTCGCCGCCGTCCGGCGCGAGCCGGTCGATGACCTCGGGCTGGTTGCAGATCCGGACGATATCCGCGTTGAGCCGGCCGATGATAGCCGCGGGCGTTCCGGCCGGCGCGAACATGCCGAACCAGGTGCTGGTCTCGAAACCCGGCACGCCCGATTCGGCAACCGTCGGCAACTCGTGCAGGACCTTGGAGCGCATCGCCGTGGTTACGCCGAGCGCCCGCAGCCGGCCGCGCTTCACGTGGGGCATCGATGACAGAGGATTGGCGAACATCGCGTGCACCTGCCCCGCGATGGTGTCGATCAGCGCCTGCCCGGTGCCCTTGTACGGGACATGGGTCACCTTCAGCTTCGCCATCGTGCGGAACATCTCGAGCGCCATTCCGGTCGACGTGCCGTGACCTGCCGAGCCGAAGTCGAGCACGCCGGGCTTGGCGCGCCCGAGCACGAGCAGGTCCTTGACCGACCGCACCGGCACCGTGGGATGGCTCAAGAGGAGCAAGGGCGCCTGGGCGGCGAGCGAGATCGGCGCGAAGTCCTTGATGGGATCGTACGCGAGCTTGGCGTAGATCGCGGGCGCGATCGAAAATCCGCTCGCGACCGCGAGCAGCGTGTAGCCGTCGGGAGCCGTCTTCGCGAACTGCGCGTAGGCAATCGTGCCGCCCGCGCCGGTGCGGTTCTCCACCACGAACGACCGGCCCATGGCCTCGGTGAGCTTCTGCGCGAACAGCCGCGCCTGGATATCGGTCGCGCCGCCCGGCGCAAGGCCGACGATTACGCGCACCGGGCGCGCGGGATAGGCCTCCGGCGCGCCTTGCGCGGAAACCATGCAGGGAGCCAGCGCTGCCGCCGTGATCCCTGTTGCCGCTATCCAGCGAATCTTCATGTTCCTCCTCCGGGGTTCAGCTCCGTTGTCATTTCAAGCCGCACCGGGCGTAGAAGCGCACGGCATTGTCCCAGAACAGCCTGCGCTTGCGCGCTCCGGCCATGTCCCAGCCGAGCACCAGCTCGACCGACTTCGGGAAGTGGCTCTCGCCGTGAGGGTAGTCCGAGGCGTACATCAGCACGTCCTCGCCCACGAGGTCCGCCACCGCGTTCGTGAGCTTCGCTCCTTCCGGAATCTCGATGCTCTGGAAGTAGCGCCCGCTCATCACGTATTCGCTCGGCTTGCCTTTGAGCGGAGCGATCGCAGCCTGGATCGTCTCCGCGTGCTCGTCGATGCGTCTCATCCAGAACGGCAGCCAGCCGTGCCCTGCCTCGAGCGTGCCGATGCGAAGCCTGGGATAGCGGTCCATGACGCCCGCGCCGATCAGCGCCGCCATGTTGCGCATGCCGCACCAGGGATGCGCGGCCGAGCGCTGCAGGAACAGGTTGTCCCAGGTGTCCAGTCCGCCCGGGGCGTACGGCGGCATCACGGTGAACGTATGAAGCGTGACGGCGAGGTCGAGCTCCTGCGCAACTGCCCAGACCGGCTCGAGGTCGGGGTGATCGAGCGGCGTGCCGTAGGGCGCGTACGGCAAGATTCCCCACGCCCAACGCGATTTTCCCCACCGCCGGATCTCCGAGACGCTGCCTTCCACGTCCCGGACGCTGGCGAGAATCACGCCGCCCAGGCGGCTCGGGAACGCCCCGCAATACTCCTCCATCCAGCGGTGGTAGGCGCGATACATCCCCATCTCCAGCGCCACGTCATCCCCCGCCGTCCACGTGCCGAACCACCCCGAAGGCAGCGTGAGATTGACGTCCACGCCTTCGTGGTCCATGTCCTTGATGCGTTCCCCCGGATCGTGGTCCACCAGCGGCGATGCCTCCCGCTCCCGCTTCACGCCGGTGAAACCCGCCATGTAGCCGCCGGGCGTGTCCTCCGGCTTCGCGTTGCCGAGGCGGCGGCGATAGCGGCGCTGGCCCCTGGTGTAGGTGATGTTGCCGCGCTTGTTGGCGGCCTTGAACTGCTCCCACGCGGACAGCTTCGCTTTCTCGGCGCTGGCGATGTGCCGGTCGAGCACCTCCATGACCGGGCCGACGTGAGTGTCGGAATCGAAAATCCTGAAGCCATCGCGTGCCATTGAATTGCCCCTCCAGGTTGGCTACGGGCGGTACTTTTTCAGCGTTGCCGCGGAATAGTAGCGCTCCTCGAGCTCGCGCTGCTTGGCGGAGCCCTCGCCGTCCGGTCCGACCTCCGGCACCGGATACGGGCGGTCCTTGCGGCCCGCCACGAAATCATCCCACGCCGCGACGCCGCGTTTCTGGAATTCCTGCAGGAAATCCCACAGCGCCGCCCATGTCACGTGGTGGGTGAAGGCGGGATACCACGCGATGTTGACGCCGAGCGCGAGGTGCTCGTCCAGACCAAGGTAGCGCGGCAGTTTGCCTTTCATGAACGAGAACGGGCCCTTCACGGCCGCGCGCGCCCGCTTGATTTCGTCCACCGAATGCGGCGACTCGAACTGAACCCAGTCCACGCCGGCATCCTTCTCGTAAGCCTGAAGGCGGCGGATGCAGTCCTCCAGCCCGCCATTTCCGGCATCACGCGCGTAACATTGCGCCATCACGACGAATTCCGGGTCGAGCTCGTTCTTCATGTCCACGGCGGCCCGGTAGCGCGCAACCGCCTGCTCGAGCGGCACCACCTCGACGCCCGCGCTCTGGGTCCTGCGCTTGCCCTCGATCGGCTGGTCGTCTATGCGCACGCCCGCAATGCCCGCGCGGATGCATTCGCGCACCATCCGCCGCACGGCCATAACCCCGCCGTGCCCGGTGTCGCCGTCCATGATCACCGGGAACTTCACGCTCTGCGCGATCCAGCCGGCAATCTGCACGCATTCGGTCAGGGTCGCAGTGCCCACGTCGGCAAGGCCCGTGTAGGCGCCGACCACGCCGCTGGTGCCGACGAACCCGGCCTCGCAGCCGGCGCGCTCCATGATGCGCGCGTGCGCAGCGGTCGGCGGGTGCAGCACGACGAGCACCTTGTCGCGGCGCTGCAGGAGGTCACGCAGCCGCCGCGAGCGGGAAGTAACCGGTTTCCTCCCCCTCGTGCTCATGTCACCACCTCGCGCCTCAGTGTCAGGCGCTCGACCGCGCGCTCGTCCACCGTGATGCCGAGCCCGGGACGCGCGGGCGGCGTGACATGTCCGTCTCGGATCACGAAGTCCGTTTCCGGCACGAGGGGATCGGGCCCGAGCGCGCCGAGCCCGAATATGAACTCCGCCGCAGGCATGATCAGGCGCTCGGGGGTGCTCGCGTAGAAATGCGCGCCGGCCGCGGCCTCGAGCTGGGAGTGCACCGCAAGCCCGCCGACATTCAGCTGGATGCCGGCGGCCTCGGCGACCGCCGCGATTTTCTTCGCCGCGCGCAGTCCGCCCATCTTGTAGAGCTTGACGCAGAAGACATCCACCGCTTCTGCTCTCGCGAGCGCCCAGGCGTCTCCGAGCGTCATCACGCCCTCGTCGGCCATCAGCGGCACGCCCGCAAGCTCACGCCGGATCGCGGCCATACCGGCAATGTCCTGGCGCTTTACCGGCTGCTCGAGGTAGCCGAGCCGGTGCGGGGCGAGCGCGTGGACGGCGCGGATCGCCTCCGACACCGTCCAGCCCTCGTTCGGGTCGACGCCGATCGTCACGTCGTCGCCCACGGCCTTGCGCACCGTGATGAAGTTCTCCACGTCGCGCCGCCAGCCGCCCTTGCCGCCCGCCTTCAGGCACAGCACGCGGATGCCGAAATCCCGCAGCGCGCGCTCGGCGTCCTCCACCATCTTTGCGGAATCTGCGGCCATGCTCACCGACCACTCGAGCGGTATGCGCGGCTGGCACAAGCCGCCCAGCAGCTGGTACGCGGGCAGCTTCAGCGCCTTGCCGATGGCGTCGTGCAGCGCGTGGTCGAGCGCCGCGCGCGCGTTCATGTTGGCGGGCAGCGCCCGGTCGAAGAGCGCGAGCGCCGGCTCCGTGTCGAGCAGCGCCTTGCCGATCAGCCGCGGGCCGTAGACGTCGGTGATCGCGCCGACCATGCTGTGCACGGTGTCGGGCATGAAGTGGCCGGGGCTGATCGGGCGGATCTGCCCGCAGCCGGTCACGCCGTCGGCGTGGATTCTGACCAGCACCGGCTTGCCGAGCACGGTGCCCGCGGGACCGGTATCGTACGCACCGCTCGAGATTTCGCGCTGAAGCCGTTGCGGCAGATCGGTGACCAGCACCTCGATGCGATCGATAGCCAGAAGTTCCTCCTTGCGCTTCGGTCAACGAAAAACGGCGCCGGTGAGACGGCGCCGCTTCCTGAACACGAACGTGCTGCTACTTCTTCCCGGCGCAGATGTCGCCGCTGCGCGTCGTGGCGTAATGAAGGTGGTTGAATCCCGGCACGTTGAACGTCGTGTCGTCGTTGCGGAAGATATACGGGTGCTCGCCCGAATCCTGGTACTTCGAGACCAGCGTCCTCGGCTCCATGCCGGGCTTGTGCTCGCGCCGCAGGTACCCGTCCACGATCCGCTTCGCCGCGGCGATGGCGTCGCTCATCGTATCGTATTCGCCGATCCGGCGAACCCTGGTTTCGGGCTCGTTGTGCCCGCTCAAGCCTTCCACGAAGAAAGTCATGCGCCCCCCGTGCTATCCGCTTGCAACGTGTCCACACCGCGTGGGCGCAACTAGTATACAACGCCGGATTGAGGTGCCGCCCGTTGAGCGGCAGGTACTGCCCGTTTCGAACCGGGGGAGTTAAACCGGCCAAAGGGTCCGGCTTGCCGCCCGTTGAGCGGCGCCTTGCGTCCGCCTCGAACGGGCGGACTTAAACCGGCGCCGCAGGCGTCCGGATTCAAGGGTTGGTAGGCGGTGGGGGATTCGAACCCCCGACCAACGGATTAAAAGTCCGCTGCTCTACCAACTGAGCTAACCGCCCAAAAAGCCGCGCATTCTACCGGCACGCAGCGTTCTTGAAAAGCGCGATCCGTGACGAGTGGTCTCGTCACGCCCCTTTCTCGATGCGCCAGTATTGATACTTCATCGTCCCGGCGGCGCCGATGACGATCGCAAGAAAGGTGAGTATGGAGCCGACCGCGAGGGTGGAGATGCCGGTGATCGCCTGGCCGAACGTGCAGCCCATCGACAGCACGCCGCCGATGCCCATCAGCGCGGCGCCCACCGCGTGGTTGGCGAAGTCCGCCCAGGACGCGAACCATTCGATGCGGAACTGGCCGGCAAAAACCGCCCACAGCGAGGACCCGAGGACGACGCCGGCGAGCGCCATCACGCCGAAATTGACGAGCGAGAGGTTGATGGGGTCGAACAGGTAGCGCAGCGTGTCGCCCATCGGCGCGACGAAGGTGTAGGACTGGACCTGCACCCGGCTCGGCACCACGGCCGCCATGTCCGCGAACTCCCGCCATTCGCGCCCGATCGAGCCCCCGGTCAGCCACCAGCCGAAGACGATGGCAAGCCCCACGACCGCCCCGCCCAGGATGTGATCCCGCTCGTTGCGGAAGTCGGCCGACCTGAAGCAGAAAACCACCATCCCCGCCGCGACCGCCGCCGCGACGGCGAGGTTCAGCGGCTGCGACCGGTCCATGCCGAACATGCCCGCGAGTATGGTGCCGAGCTCCTGGTTCGCGACGCCGTGGTTCTGCAGGTTGACGGTCGTAGCCGCGACCCACGGCAGGAACGCCTTCTCGTAGAGCGGCGTCCACAGCATCAGATAGGCGCAGGTCGCGAAGATCACGACGACGACGAGCGACTTCAGGTTGCCGCCGCCGATGCGCACCAGCGTCCGGTTGCCGCAGCCGCTTGCGAGCGTCATGCCGGCACCAAACATGAGGCCCCCGAGCAGGTAGCGGATCCAGGCGAAGTTCGCCGTGCGGTACGGCGGAAAGGTCTCGCCCGAGAAGCTGGCAATGCTCCCCGCCTCGAGCACGATCACGCCCGTGAGCGCGACCGCCATCGCGAACACCCAAGCGCGCATGCGCCCGGTGTCGCCGATGTTCACCCAGTCCGAGACCGCGCCCATGGCGCAGAAGTTGGTCTTGTGGGTGACCGCGCCGATGATGAGCGCGACGGCGAAGACCGCCGCCAGCACTTGGACGTGTATCGTGAAATCCATCGTGCTAGTTTAAGACCGTGAGCGGCCAGTCACAAACTGCGCGAGCAGTGGATTGGGATCCACCCCCACCCTGGCCCTCCCCCCTCAAGGGGGAGGGGATCAACGGTAGCGGGTGGGGTCGGGAACGCCCGCGGTCTCGAAGCCGGCGCGCCGCAGCCGGCACGCGTCGCAGCGCCCGCAAGCGAGCGCGTCCCCGGACGGCTGGTAGCAGGAAACGGTAAGCCCGTAGTCCAGGCCGAGCGCGGTGCCGCGGCGGATGATCTCCGCCTTGGCGAGGTGAATGATGGGCGTGTGCAGCGCGAGCCGGCGCCCCTCCACTGCGGCCCGGGTGGCGAGGTTGGCGAGCGACTCGAACGCGCGCATGTATTCGGGCCGGCAGTCGGGATAGCCGGAGTAATCGACCGCATTGGCCCCGAAATAGATGTCCTGTGCGCCGAGCACTTCCGCCCACGCCAGCGCCAGCGCGAGCAGGATGGTGTTGCGCGCGGGAACGTAGGTGACCGGAATGCCTTGCGTGGGAGCCTCGGGGACGGCGATGGTGGGGTCGGTGAGCGCCGAGCCGCCGACGGCGGCGAGGTCGATGGTGAGCACCTTGTGGCTCGCCGCCCCCAGTGCGCGAGCGACGCGCGCGGCCGCGGCGATCTCGGCGCGGTGGCGCTGGCCGTAGTCCACCGTGAGGCAGTGGCATGCGTGCCCTTCGGATCGCGCGATCGCAAGGGTGGTGGCCGAATCGAGCCCCCCGGACAGCAGCACCACCGCTTTATTCATCGGGCGGTACGAGCGGACAGGAATTCCGTGACTACGGGAGCGGAATCGCTCCTATACGACTCACGACTCACGAATCACGACTTATTTCAGTGTAGCGAGCCTGCGCCGCGCCTTTTCCGCCGCTTCGCTCGCGGGATAGCGTCCGACCAGCTTGTCGAGCGTCCTGCGGGCGCCCGCCGCGTCACCGAGCTCGGCCTGCGAGCTCGCGATGTTGAGCAGCGCATCCGGGACCGAGGCGCTCTCGGGATAGGCCGCGATCAGGCGCCGCTGGCTCGCCATCGCGTTCTTGAAATCGCGCAGGTTGTAGTAGGAGTCGCCGATCCAGTACTGGGCCCGGTGCGCGAGGGGGCTCTTCGGATACTGGGCGAGAAAATTCCGGAACCCCGCGATCGCGCCCTGGTAGTTGCCGGCCTTGCGCTGGGCCTGGGCGGTCTCGTAGGCGCGCGCCTCCTGTTCCGAGGCTGCGCCCGCCGCTGCTGCGGCTGCCGGAGCCGCCGCGCCCGCTGCCGCGGGCTGGGATGCCGCGGCCGCGGCGCCCTCCGCGGCCGGCTGCTCGACGCGTTTCATGCGCGTGTCGAGATCCACGTACATGTCCCGCTGGCGCTTCGCCGCCATCTGGATGTCGTTGCCGACGACCTCGATCTGGCCGCGCAGCTGCGTCATCTCCTGGCGCAGCCGCTCGAGCTGCTGCGCCAGCTCGAGCGCCGGGTTGGAGGCCGCCAGGCCCCCGAGCGTTTCCTCCATGCGCGCCAGGCGCGCGGAGAGCTCCTCGTTCTGGAGCCTCAACGCCTCGAGGCGCCGTCCCTGCTCGGCGATCTGCTTGCGCGCGACCTCGTCGCCGCCGAACAGCTGCGCGGATACCGGCACCGCTGAACAAAGGCACGCTAAAACTACAAGCGACGCAAAGCCGCGAAGACGGAACGATTCCTCCCACCACCCCGTCGCCTTCGGCGCCGCCCCTCCTCCGGCAGGAGGGGACTGTCCTGTCTCACGCCTCATCTCACATCCTTCGGCTATTCACTCGCCTAGATAGACGATATCCGCCCGCCGGTTCTCGGCCCAGGACGCCTCGTCGTGACCGGTGGCCCTGGGCTTCTCCTCGCCGAAGCTCACCGACTCGATCTGGCTCGCGCGCGCGCCGAGCAGCTGCATCATCTGCTTCACCGCCTCCGAGCGGCGCTGGCCGAGCGCGATGTTGTACTCGCGGCTGCCGCGCTCGTCGCCGTTGCCCTCGATGCGGATCTTCGCGCCGGGATTCTGCTGCAGGTAGCGGGCGTGCGCCGTCACCAGCGGCCTGAACTCGTCCTTGACCAGGTTGGAGTCAAAATCGAAGTAGACGCTGCGCCGGGACAGAATATTGCCCGGGTCCTTGAGCGCGGCGGCCCCGAGCGGCTTGTCGACCAGCGGCTTGGCGCCGGTATCGGGCGCGGGCTTCACCGCCGCCGCGGGCGGACCGGCCGGCTTGCCGCGGTCCTCGACCGCGGCGCCGGCCTGCTCGCTCGGCGCGGTGGCGCAACCGCCCAGTGTAAGCAATACCAGAATGATGGTGCCTGTGAGTAGTCTTTTCATGGCGTGGTTCCTCGCGTAAATGATCACTTGGGGAAGGGACCCCATGCCGGCTCCCGCACGTCGCCGGCTTCCTCGGTCAATCGCTGCTTCACCCGGCCGTCGCTCGAGACCGCGGACAATACCCCGCGTCCCCTCACCTCGGTCGCGTAGAGGATCGTCCGCCCGTTCGGCGCAAAGCTCGGCGACTCGTCGATGACGCCGTCGGTCAGCACCTGCACCTGCCGCGTCGTCATGTCCTGCACCGCGACGTTGAAGCGCCCGCCGTTGCGCTGGATGTACGTGAAGCTCTTGCCGTCGGGGTTGAAGCGCGGCGTCACGTTGTAGGTGCCCTCGAAGGTGAGCCGGCGCGCTTCGCCGCCCGCGACCGGCATGCCGTAGATCTGGGGGCTGCCGCCGCGGTCGGAGGTGAAGAGCAGCAGCTCCCCGTCGGGCGAGAAATTGGGCTCGGTGTCGATGGCGGAGCTGAAGGTCATCCGCCGCGGCTCGCCCTTGCCGTCGGTGCCGATGAAATAGATCTGCGAGCCGCCGTCCTTGGAGAGCACGACGGCGAGCCTCCTGCCGTCGGGCGACCAGGCGGGGGCGCTGTTGCTGCCCCAGTAGTTCGCCACCGCCTGGTACTGGCCCGTCGTCAGGGATTGCACGTAGACGACCGGCTTCTTGCGCTCCAGGGACACGTAGGCGAGGCGCGTGCCGTCGGGCGACCACGACGGCGAGAGGATCGGCTCGTCCGACCAGCGGACCGTCTGGGCGCCGTAGCCGTCGGCGTCCGCGACCTGCAGCTCGAAGCGCTTGCCTTTCTTGACGATGTAGGCGATGCGCGTGCTGAACACGCCCTTGGCGCCGGTCAGCGCTTCGTAGATGACATCGGCGATCCGGTGCGCGGTGAGCCGCAGCTGGTCGGCGCTCGCGGCGTAGGCAAAGCCGGTGAGCTGGACCTGCCGCGCCACGTCCATCAGCCTGAAACGCACGTCGTAACGGCCGTCGGGCAGCTGCGAGATGGATCCGATCACCACGGCATCCGCGCCGCGCGCGCGCCAGACCGAGAAATTGAGGTCCTGCGGCTCGTGCGGCAGGGGACTCAGCCCGCCGGAGTCGATCATCCTGAACAGCCCGCTGCGCGCGAGGTCCGCGGCAATGACGGGCGTGACCGGCTGCGCGATCCTCTCTTCCGCGCGGAACGGCACGACCGCGATGGGTAACTGGGTCGCGCCGGTCCCGATGATCTCGATCGTGAGGGCGGCGCGCGCGGGGGCAAGCGGCGCAAACGAAAGCAGGATGGCGACAGCGCACGATAGGCGGTGCAGCCAGCGTGTCTTCATCGAGCGAATTATATCCGTTGGCAGGGTGGCGCGCCCCCGTGTCGTCGCGGAGCGACAGTCGCGGGTGCGCTGGACTTATTCTTTGGGCCGGAAAATGAGATTGAGTTCCCGGAATGCCTTGAACATCGCGGGGTCCGGCGGCAGCGGCAGCGGCTGAGCCAAGAGGATGGCACGCTCCACCGCGCTGTCGTATGCCGGGAGCCCGCTCGATTTCCTGAGCTTCACGCCCAGCACCTCGCCGCCCGGCAGCAGCACCACGTCGAAATCAACCCGCGCCGTCTTGGGCAGGTTCGGCGGTTCGATGACAAAGCGCCTGATTTTCTCCTCGATCCGGCGCCGGTACTCGTCCACCACCCGCGCCTGCGCCTCGGCCTGCGCGATTTTTTGCAGCGCCTCGTCCTGCTCGCGGGCAAGCTGTTCCGCGCGCTCCTTCTCCTGCTGCCGCTTGAGGGCCTCCAGCCGTGCCTGCTCCTTCTTGAGCGCCTCCTGCCGCGCCAGCTCCTCGCGCTGCTTCTTCTCGGCAAGCTTCTTTTTCTCGGCCAGCTCCTGCTCCCGCGCCTTGCGCTCCTTCTCCTTTTTCTCCTGGAGCGCGATGTCGGCCTTCGGCACCGGTTTCGGCGCGGGCTTGGGTTCCGCCCTGGGCGCGGGCTTGGGCTCGACCTTGGGCACCGGTTTCGGCTCGATCCGGGGCGGCGGCGGCGGCGCGACCTTCGGCGCCGGCAGCTCGCTCCACAATTCCGCCGTCATCGGCGGCGCCTCCCGTTTCTGCCACGCGACGCCGGACACGAGCAGCGCGAAAAACAACGCATGCATGGCCAGCGCCAGCGCGCCGGAGATCGTCTGTTCGTTCCGGGTCTCGTCGGCGTAGGCGTTCATCGCGCTCGCGGCTTGGCGAGGAGCCCCACCCTGCGCACCTGGTTCTGCTGCAGCATATCCATGACTTCCAGCACCGACTCGTAGCGCACGTCCTTGTCCGCCGCGATCACCACCGCCTGTTGCGGGTTCTGCTTCTGCTTCTGGCGGATCGCCGCGATCAGCTCCTTGCGCGAGACCCGGCGCTCCTGCATCGAGCGGGCGCGGTCGCGCAGCCACAGCGAGCCGTCGGTACGGATCGAGACCTCCATCGGCAATACCGGGGGATCGGAGGTCTTGCCCATTGACGGCAGCTCGATCTGCCCGGGATTGATGAGCGGCGCGGTGATCATGAAGATCACCAGCAGCACCAGCATCACGTCGATGTAGGGAACGACGTTGATCTGGTTCATCAGGCGCCGGCCACTGCGTCTTTCGATCAGCATCGTGTCACCCAATCCCCCCTACCCCCCTTTGTCAAAGGGGGGAGACATGTATATGTCGGGGGGATTACGTCACGCCTCGCCATGTCACGCCTTATCAGTCAGGCCTCATCAATCAATGGGCCTGGCGCTGCAGGATGTTGGAGAACTCCTCCATGAACGAATCGCAGCGCGTGGCGAAGCGGTTGATATCCCCGGCGAAGCGGTTGTAGGCCACCACCGCGGGGATCGCCGCAAAGAGCCCCATGGCGGTGGCGATCAGCGCTTCGGCGATTCCAGGAGCCACCGCGCCGAGCGTCGCCTGCGCGACGTTGGCAAGGCCGCGGAACGAGTTCATGATCCCCCAGACCGTGCCGAACAACCCGATGTAGGGGCTGACCGAGCCGACCGAGGCGAGGAACGGGAGGTAGGACTCGAGACGATCCATCTCGCGCTGATAGGTTGCCCGCATCGCGCGCCGCACGCCGTCCATGACATCGCCGACGTCCATGCCGGGCTTGCGCAGCTTGATGAACTCGCGGAAGCCGGATTCGAAGATGCGCTCGAGGCCGCCGACGGGACGGCGCCGCTCGAGCGCGCGCTGATAGAGGTCGTTCAGGGCGGCCCCGCTCCAGAACGCCTTCTCGAAGTCATCGGCGAGCCGGGCCGCGCGGCTCAACGTGAACAGCTTGAGGAAGATGTAGTACCAGGAAAAGAGCGAGGCCAGCACCAGGATCAGCATGACGACCTGCACCAGCACGCTCGCGCCGGCGACGAGCGAGATTACCGACATGTCGTGGGTCACGGTGGGATTCACGCGCGGATTCCTATTCGGGCAGTGACGGGCTCCGGTATTCTAGCGGGCCTGAATGTCCTCGTGTTGACGCATCCGATCCGCACCCGCGCCGTCGCGAGCGCCTGCGCGTCGCGCGCGATGGTTTGCATCAGGATGATTTGTCCCGCCCCGAGCCTCTCGAGTTCCACCGTCACGGTGAGCTCGTCGTTGAGGGCCGCCGGCTTGAGGTATTCGATCGAGAGCGAGCTCACCACGAACACCACGCCGTGATCCCGCGCGAGCGCCGTCTGCTCGAAGCCGAGCGCGCGCAGCCACTCGGTGCGCGCACGCTCCATGAACTTCAGGTAATTCGCGTAGTAGACCACCCCGCCCAGGTCGGTGTCCTCGGTGTAGACGCGAACCGGCCACGTGAAGCGGCCGGGTGATGAGTGACCCTTCGACGAGCTCAGGACAGGCTGGCTAGCGCGTGATGGGTGCTTCGGGCGCATCACTCTTTGGGTTGTTCCCAAAGATCGGGCGTGCCGGTACGGGTTGGCTGCGCCAGCCCGAAGTGGCGGTAAGCGGAGACGGTCGCCATGCGGCCGCGCAACGTGCGCTGGAGATAGCCCTGCTGGATGAGATAGGGCTCGAGCACGTCCTCGATGGTGTCGCGCTCCTCGCCGATCGCGGCGGCGAGGTTCTCCACGCCGACGGGGCCGCCGGCGAACTTTTCGATCACGGCGAGGAGGAGCTTGCGGTCCATCACGTCGAGTCCGATCGCGTCCACGTCGAGGAGCTTCAGCGCGTCATTCGCCACTTCGCGCGTCACCCTGCCTTTCGCCTTTACCTCGGCAAAGTCGCGCACGCGGCGCAGCAGGCGGTTGGCGACGCGCGGGGTGCCGCGCGAGCGGCCGGCGATCTCGTGCGCGCCCTCGGCGCTCACCTCCATGCCGAGCAGCTTCGCCGAGCGCTGCACGATGCGCTCCAGCTCCTCGAGCGTGTAGAACTCGAGCCGCGCCACGATGCCGAAGCGGTCGCGCAGCGGGTTGGTGAGCATGCCCGCGCGCGTGGTCGCGCCGACCAGCGTGAAGGCCGGCAGGTCGAGCTTGACCGAGCGGGCGGCGGGACCTTCGCCGATCATGATGTCGATCTGGTAGTCCTCGAGCGCGGGGTAGAGAATCTCCTCCACCACCGGCGGCAGGCGGTGGATCTCGTCGATGAAGAGCACGTCGTTCGGCTCGAGGTTGGTGAGGAGCGCGGCGAGGTCGCCCGGACGCTCGAGCACCGGGCCCGAAGTGTGGCGGAGATTGACGCCGATCTCGCGCGCGATGATGTGCGCGAGCGTGGTCTTGCCGAGACCCGGCGGGCCGAACAGCAGGACGTGGTCGAGCGCTTCCTTGCGCCGGCGCGCGGCCTCGATGAAGACGGCAAGCTGGGCGCGGATTTTTTCCTGCCCGACGTATTCGTCGAGCAGCTTCGGCCGCAGCGTGCGCTCGAGGGCCTCTTCCTGCGCCGAGGCCGGCGCGGGGGCGATCAGGCGGTCGGTCTCTATCATCCAGAACCCGTCATTGTTTCGAAAGCAGCTTGAGCGCCTGCCGGATGCCGTCGGCAACCGCCAACCCGGAAGGCAATTGCTTGAGCGCCCACCCCGCCTCGCGGTCATTATAGCCAAGCGCGAGCAGCGCATTGGTGATGTCTGCCGCCTGCCCGTCACCCTTTTCCGCGGCGGACGCCATCGCCACGGTGTCGAGCTTGTCGCGCAGCTCCAGCAGCAGGCGCTCCGCGGTCTTCCTGCCGATGCCGGGTATCTTCGTGAGCCGTCCGCCGTCCTGGGCGCTCACGGCCTCGCGCAGGTCCGCGACCGAGAGCCCGGACAGCACGGAGAGCGCGGTGCGCGCGCCGACCCCGGAAATCCGCAGCAGCTGGCGGAACGCCCTGCGCTCGGGCTCGGTGGCAAAGCCGTAGAGCTGGTGCGCATCCTCGCGCACAACGAGGTGGGTGTAGAGCGAGACTTCCGCGCCGGTCGCGGGCAGCTGGTAGAAGGTGCTCATCGGCACGTCGAGCTCGTAGCCCACGCCCTGCACGTCCACGAGGATCTGGGGCGGGTGCTTCTCGAGGAGCTTGCCGTGGATCCGCCCGATCATAGATACCCCCAAATGGAAAAAGCACTCAGGGATAGTCCTCGACATTGGGCGGATCTGCGTGTAGTCATCGCCTTCTCAGACCAGGCGGCCGCGCTTCATTCGGAAGCCGGCCGTCGCCAGGCGGCCGAGCCCCTGCCCGCCATGCGCGTGGCAGATCGCGCACGCCAGCGCGTCGGCGGCGTCGGCGCTGGGATCGGCGCGGAGCTGCAGCAGCCGCCGCACCATGTCCTGCACCTGCCGCTTCTGCGCGTGTCCGTTGCCGACCACGGACTGCTTCACCTGCAAGGCAGTGTACTCCGCCACCGGCAGGCCGTGCAGCACCGCGGCGCAAATCGCCGTGCCGCGCGCCTGACCGAGCAGGAGGGTGGATGCGGGGTTTACGTTGACAAAGACTTTCTCGATCGTGACCTGGGCCGGCCGGTGCTCGGCGATGACTTCAGCAAGGCCTTCAAGTATCGCCTTCAGGCGCTGGTCGAGGCCGGCGTCGGGCGTCCTGATGCGCCCGCTGGTGACATAGGAGAGCCTGCCGCCGTTCTTGTCGATGACGCCAAAACCGGTCACGCGCAGTCCAGGATCTATGCCCAGGATGCGAATCGTCAGCTCTCCAGGATCGCCGTCGTATAAACGTCCTGCACGTCGTCTATGCCTTCGAGCGCGTCGATCAGCTTCTGCACGCGCGCGGCTTCGTCGCCTTTCATCGCGTTCTCGGCCGTCGGCTTGAACGTCACCTCGGCGAGCGCGGCCTTGAAGCCCTGCTTCTCGAGCGCGGTCCGGACGGCGACGAAATCATGGGGCGCGGTCGCGACCTCGATGCTGCCGTCGTCGTTGGCGATGACGTCCTCCGCCCCCGCCTCGATCGCCGCCTCCATGAGCGCGTCCTCGACCGTGCCGGGCGCGAATATGAGCTGTCCGCAATGCTTGAAGAGGAACGCGACCGATCCCTCCCCGCCCAGATTGCCCCCGTGCTTGGTGAAGGTGGAGCGCACGTCCGCCACGGTGCGCGTCTTGTTGTCCGTCAGGCAGTCCACCATGACCGCCGCCCCGCCGGCGCCGTAACCCTCGTAGCGGATCTCCTCGTAATTGGCGCCCTCGAGACCGCCGGTGCCGCGCTTCACCGCGCGCTCGACGTTGTCCTTGGGCATGTTGTTGGCGTAGGCCTTGTCCATCGCCAGCCGCAGCCGCGGGTTGGCGTCGGCATCGCCGCCGCCCAACCGCGCGGCGACCGTGATTTCCTTGATCAGGCGGGTGAAGATCTTGCCGCGCTTCGCGTCCTGCCGGTTCTTGCGGTGCTGGACGTTCGCCCACTTGCTGTGACCTGCCATCCTATCCTCGTGCCAAGCCCCGACAGGGCGATGCACGTCGAACCTCCCCTCTCGATCCCCTCATCCCCGCCCTTCTCCCGAGTGGAGAAGGGTGGCTCGAACCTCCTCTCTCCCCTCGGGAGAGAGGTCGGGAGTGAGGGATGGAGGGGCGGGGGTGAGCGATGTGCTGCCCCTGCTGGCCGCTCATAACTCGCTAAACTGGCGAAAATTTTATCACGCGAGGGCGCCATGCCAGAACTGCGGCCGGTGCGCGTGAGCATTAGCGCGTGGCCGCCGGCGCTGCCTTCGCAACCGGCGCCGGCTCGTAGCGGTCGTGGTGGCGCACCCACTCCATGGTGAACTTCAGGTGGTCCTCGTCGCGGCCCTTGGGGGTGAGGTCGAGCATGTTGTAGGTGCCCATCATCACCTCCACGCCGCGCCCGTAGGTCGAGTAGGTGTGGAAGACCGCGCCCGCCTCGTCCTTGCAGAACACGCTGATGCCAGGCAATTCCTCGTGCGGGTAGGGCCACGTGCTGCTGTAGTTGTAGTAGACCTTACCTTTGGCGACCTCCTCCGGCGTGAAGCTGACGCCGAAGTCGCGGTTGAAATCGCTGCCGTTCGAGGACACCCACTTGAACTGCCAGCCCATGCGCCGGCGAAAGCGCTCGATCTCGGCGAGCGGCGCGCGCGAGACGGCGAGGAACGTGACGTCGCGATGCTCGAGGTGCACGTTCATGCCGTCGGTGTGATCGGCCATGAAGGAGCAGCTCTTGCAGCCTTGCTCCCACCCCGGTCCGAGCATGAAGTGCTGCACCAGCAACTGGCGGCGCCCCTCAAACAGCTCGGCAAGCGTGCGTTGGCCCTCGGGCGCGTCGAAGACGTAGTTCTTCCCGACGCGTTCCCAGGGCAGAGCCCGGCGGCGGCGCGCCAGCGCGTCGCGCTGGTGCGTGAGTTCCCTCTCAGCGGCGAGCAACTCGAGGCGCGCCTTGAGCCATTGCTCGTGTGAAACCACTTTCGGCATTTCCATGTTCGTCTCCTTGATCGTTTGCGTGTTCATCGCTTTCCTTGTTGCCGTTCCGGCTGCGAAGCCGGCCCAAAACCACGGCGGCGAGGCCGCCGCTTGACGCGGCGCCGGCAGCAATCCAGGCCGCGCCGATGCATGCGGGACACATGCCTACCTCCCGGCGCCCGATCGGGCGCCTTTCGGCCGCCGCACGGCGCGGACTTTTCCGCTCGGTCCGCCGCCGGCATAAAAGAGGTCCGCCCCGTCGGACTCGAGCCCGCTGACGCCGACGCCGGCGGGCATCTCCAGCCGCTCGAGCACGGCGCCGCTCTGCGGGTCGATCCGGCGAATCTCGCTTTCATCGCCTTCCCAGGTGCCGTGCCACAGCTCGCCTTCGACCCAGGTCACGCCCGTGACGAAGCGGTTGGAAGAGAGGGTGCGAAGAACCGCCCCCGTTTGGGGATCCACTTGATAAATCTTGCGATCGCGGTGCTGCCCGACCCACAGGCTGCCCTCGGCCCAGGCCAGTCCCGAGTCGTTACCCTTGCCGGGCGCCGGGATCGACGCCACTACCTTGCCGCTGGCGGGATCGATCTTGTCGATGCGCGCCTCGGCGATCTGATAGAGGTACTTGCCGTCGTAGGCGGTGCCGGCATTGCTGGCGCAATCGAGCTGACGCGTCATCTCCCCGCTTCCGGGATCGAATGCGACCAGACCGTGGTCCGTGGCGGCCCAGACGCGCTGACCGTCGTGGGTGACGCCGGCGATGCGCTCCGAGCCGGCGAACGGTCCGTACTCGCGCACGATCTCGGCCGCGTGTGCCGGTACTGAGGCCGGCGCCTGGGAGTTCTCTTTACCTGTCTTGCGGTTCATTGCCCTGCTCCTTTCAATGCGCCTTGATTGGCGCGGCAGGGTCACTTTACTCAAGCGGCAGCGCGGCGGGGAGTAACAAGATTGTCGTGAATCCGGTGAGAGGCGGCGCAAGCCAGCGGCGCGCCCTCGCCCGTCCGATCGAGCGTACCTTTTCAGCCGCCTCCAGCTCAGCCAGCGCGCGCTGGACTGTGCGCTGACTGTCCCCAAGCGCGAGCGCCAGTGCCGAGGTCGACCAGGCCGCGCCGTCGGAGAGCAGCGCCACCAGTGACGCCTGATCGCCGTCGATGGGCGGCGCCAGCACGACGACGTCGCGCGCCCGACGCGGCTTGAGGACAAAGCCTCGCGCGGTGGCCTCGACGCGCGCCAGTCCCGCGACCAGCGCGCGCAATCGGCCCATTTCGACCCGCAGGCGCGCCCGATGCGACTCGTCGGGCCGGCGGGTGCGAAACGCGCTGGCGATCAACGCTTGCCGGTCGACATCGCCGGGCCACGCCTCGGCAAGCGCCCGCGCCAACGCGAACAGCACAGGCCGGCGCGCCAGCGGCAACCACACAGTACCGGCGCGCAGCCCGCGGCGGCAGGCGTCGACGACCAGCGCTCCCGAAGTGAAGAGCGCTTCGACCTCGTCGAGCCGCAGCGCCTGCTCGCCGCCGGCAAAGAGGCGCCGGGCGGCGGGACGGTCGAGCGCGGCCCGCGCCTCCGCCACCTCAGCCAGGAGCGCCGGCACGCGTGCGCGATCAGCCGCCGCCTGTGCGCGGGCAAGCGCCGCCCGCGCCGGACCGGTGCGCAACGATCGCAGCGCCAGCTCGGCGGCGATCAACTCGGCTACCGCCGCCAGCGACGGCGACAAGCCACTCGCATCGAGGCATGCCAGCGCGGCCGCGGCCTGGTCGAGGCGGCCGAGCAGCAGGAGCCGGCGCGCCGCGATCAGCCGTGCCTGCAGCGCATTGGCGTGATCGGCGCGCGCCTCGAGCGTGGCCGACGCTGCCGCCAGCGAGCGCGGCGAGCCGCCGAGATCGCGCATGGCCAGCGCCACCTCGGCCTCCGCGACGACACAGCGGGCGCGCGCCAACTCCTCGTGGGCGCCGAAGCCGCGGGCGGCGCGCCGAAGGAGCTCACGGGCGCGCGGCAGCTCGCCGAGCTGCGCCATGGCAATGCCGCGCAGGGCCAGCGCCGGCGGGTCGTCGCGCAGGGAAATTCGCTTGAGGGCGCCGACCGGGTCACCAGCAGCAAGGGCGCGTGCGGCGGCGGTGATCAGGGCCTCCATGACGACAGGCTACCCGGCCGCGCCGACGCCGGCGAGTTGCTGCGGCCGGAACCCTGAAATTCTCGTGGTGGGCTGCCCCTTAGCCTCCCAAGCCCCCCCAATCATACGCAAAACTCTGGCCTTTTTGTCATGTTTTGAATATGATTGGGGCATGGCCTCGCTCGATCAATACTTGGACCAGCAGCTTGCCCGCGGCCGCGCCTACTTTTCCCGACAGGAGGCGCTGCGCGCGCTCGGCCTCGTACCGCAGAACTTTGCCGCAGCGATCAGCCGGCTCATCCGGAAACGCCGCCTGGCAAACCCCCGGCACGGTTTCTATCTGATCCTTCGGCCGGAGGACCGGGCGCTCGGCGCGCCCGATCCGGCACACTGGATCGATCCGCTGATGAAACACCAAGGGATCGACTATCGGATCTCGTTGCTTCGCGCAGCCGCGTTCCACGGCTCGTCCCACCAAGCGGCCATGGTCTTCCAAGTCGTCGTTCCGAAGCAGTTGCGAGGCTTCGAGATCGGGCGCCACCGCTTGCAGTTCATATACCAAGCGCCGCAAGCCTTCGCCGAGGCGAATCGCCCCGAGTGGCTCGCGCAGATGAAAAGCGAGGCGGGCTTCGCAAAGGTTGCAGGCATCGAGCTGACCCTTCTGGATTGCGTGCGCTACCTCCATCGTGCGGCAGGCGTCAACGGCGTGGCGCAGATAGCAAAAGACCTCGGCGGCAAGGCGGATCCGCGCAAGCTGGCCAGGCTCGCTAAAGTCTACGAGAACTCGTCCGTTCGACGGCTCGGCTATCTGCTCGAGCTTGCCCGGCACGCGCGTCAGGCAAAGGCGCTGGAACCCTTCGCCCGCGAAGCCAAATCCCTGAAGCCGCTCGATCCTGCGTGCAAGCCTTTGGTGGCTTCACTCGCGTCCCCGCGGGAGAAAAACCCCAAGTGGATGCTCCTCATCAATGAGCGGATCGAGGTAGAAGCGTGATCCCGCGCGCCTACCTCCAGGAATGGAGCACGAAGGCGCCTTGGCCGGACCTCAGGCAGGTCGAGCAGGACCTGATCATCTGCCGCACCCTCTGTGACCTTTTCAGCGCGCCAAAGCTGAATGGCAGGATTGCCTTTCGGGGTGGCACCGCGATCAACAAGCTGCTATTCCGGCAGCCGTTACGCTACTCCGAAGACATCGACCTGGTGCAGGTCCGCCCCGAGCGCATCGGCCCGACGATCGACGCGGTCCGTGAAACGCTGGCATGGCTCGGAGACTGCGATCGGAAACGTGCGGGCCATTCGACGCATCTCGTCTTCCGCTTCGCCCCCGAAACGGCGCCCGATACGGAGCTGAATCTCAAGATCGAAATCAACACGCGCGAACACAATAATCTGCTCGGGCTCAAGACCTTTCCGTTCGAACTCTCCAACGGTTGGCATCAGGCCCGAACCGCTATCGTGTCATTCGAGCCGGAGGAGCTTTTCGGGACAAAGCTGCGCGCCCTTTTACAACGCCGGCCGGGCCGGGACTTGTTCGATATCAACGAGGGGATCAAACAGCTTGGTCTCAAAGCTGGCAAGGTCATTGCCTGCTTTGAGCACTACCTGGAGTCGGAGGGACATTCAATTTCGCGCGCCGAAGCCGAGCAGCGGATGCTGGAGAAGCTGACCCGCAGTCTGACCGAGGACGTCGATCCGCTCCTGCCCGCTGGCGTGCGATTCAGCGAGGACGACGCGATCGAGGCGTTTGGCAGAGTCTGGAAGGAGCTCGTCGTCCGCATCAAGGGCGACGCATGGAAGCTGACGGACAGGACGGTCGACGAGCTACGCGAGAAGAAGTATCCGAAGCTCTTGTCCTCTTAGACGCGCACTTCGCAGCCAGAAACGTGGCTCCAGGCGCTCAATAACCAGCCATACTGGGTGCATTCTTTTTCCGATTCAACGCGGCGCGGATAACGCGCGACCCCGCGCGCGGGTCCTCGCCGAGCTGGGCCATGGCGATGCCGCGGAGGGCAAGCGCCGGCGGATCGTCGCGCAGGGAAATTCGCTTGAGGGCGCCGACCGGGTCACCAGCAGCAAGGGCGCGTGCGGCGGCGGTGAGCAGGGAGTCCATGACGACAGGCTACTCCGCCGCGCCCCTTTTCGCGCTGCGCTTGCTATTCCCCGGGCGCGGGCGTGCGCGGCGAGAGAACAGAGCCGCCGAGTGATAGCTAGTCTTTCTATCTGGGACGTTCTATCTGGGACGCTTTATCTGGGACGCCCCATCTGCGACGCCGTATCTGCCCCCCCGCCACCTCAAGTTCGCTGAGCGGGCGCAGCCAGGGACTTCGCCGCCGCCCGCAAGTGCTCGACGAACTTCTCGACCACCGGGCTGACGGTGCGATGCTTCAGCTTGAAGATCGCGACCGGGAGGGACAGCGCTGCGAGCGCGATGGGCAGCGCCTTGAGACCAAAGCGCTCGGCGTTCGGCCGCAGCATCGAGCCCCGCAAGATCGTGAGAAAGCGACCCCCTGCGACCAGGTGCATGCGGATAGCGGCGGAGAACGAGGTCACGGCGGCGCGCGGCAGCTCCAGGCCCTGTGCGCTGAAGGCCTGCGCAATTAACATGAACGGGGCGAAGGCGTTGTTCGGCGGAAAGAGGATCCACGGTTCGTCGAGGAGGTCTGCGAGCGCGATCTTGCGCCGGCGCGCCCACGGGCTGCGGGAGCTCGCCACCACGAAGTAGTCGTCCTGGAACAGGACCTCCATGTCGATCTCGTCATCGGCGAGGGGTTTGTGGAGCCTGCCCACCAACACATCCACGGTTCGCTCGCGCAGCTCGCGGAACTCCTGCGTAGCCGTCGACGTGTTGACGACGTGAACGAGCACGCGCGGATACTTGCGCGAAAACTGATCGATCACTTCCGGCATGAACCCGGCCGTCAGCGACTCGATGCATCCGATCCGGACTTCGCCCCCAGTCGGATCCGCGAGAAACTCGATCTCCTTGATCCCCTGCCGCAGCTCGTCGAATACCACGAGCCCGCGCTTAAGCAGGGCGCTCGCATAGAGCGTGGGTTCGACGCCGTGCGTCGTGCGGTCGAGCAGCCGGACGCCGAGCGCCGCCTCGAGATTGGTGATCGCCTCGGACACGGCGGGTTGAGACATCGCGAGATGAGAGGCCGCCTGGGCCATGCTGCCCCATTGCACGACCGTGGAAAGGATGTGAAGGTCGCGCAGCCGCAGGCGCCGGCCGATGCGGCTTTCCCAGTCCGGAGTGGCACGCGCCATCGGCTTTCCCTACAGGGTGGGGGGCATTTTCCAGGTTCCATTTATACGCTATCCGCGTATCGTTTCAACCTGGTTCAATTTCCTTGGGAGGAAGTCCCATGCGCAGGATCCGGTCGGCAATTTGCTACGGCCTTGCAGCCACGGCGGCACTCGTCGCATGTCCACCGGCTTCAGCCCAGCAGTACCCCACCAAGCCCGTGAAGATCGTTGTCCCGTTTTCACCGGGAGGTATCATGGACATGATCGGTCGCCCTATCGCGCAGCGACTCACAACGGCGCTCGGGCAACAGTTCATCGTCGAGAACAGGCCCGGCGCAGGCGGAGTTATCGGCACCGAGGCCGGGGTCAAATCTCCACCTGACGGGTACACGTTGACGATGATCGGGGCACCCTACACGATATCTCCGAGCATCTACAAGCTCAGGTTCGACCCGGTCAGCGACATCACGCCGATCATCGAGATCATCCAAGCACCCCTGCTTGTGGTCGTGCATCCCTCGATCCCCGTGACAACCACTCGAGACCTGATCGCGCTCGCGAAGGCGAACCCGGGAAAGCTCAACTTCGCCTCCGGCGGGCAGGGCACGCTCACTCACATCGCCGCTGAGTTGTTTGCGAGCATGGCCGGGATCAAGATGATTCACGTTCCTTACAAAGGCGGGGGCCAGGCGATCATCGATACGTTCGCCGGTCACACGGCCCTCTACTTCAGCCAGGTGGTGGTCGCGCTACCGCACGTACGGGCTGGAAAGCTCCGTGCGATCGCCGTCACGTCGAGCCGCCGTGATGCTGCCGCGCCGGACGTTCCGACCGTCGCCGAATCCGCACTACCGGGCTATGAAGTCGTTAACTGGCTAGGTTTGATTGGACCGAAGGGACTGCCGCGCCCGATCGTGGATCGCATTAACGGCGAAGTGATGGCGTGGTTGAAATTGCGCGAAACGGGCGAGCGGCTTCAGACTGGCGGTTCCTCACCCGCGGGCGGCACGCCCGAGCAGTTTCTGGCGAGGATCAAGCAAGAGATTGGGGTCTGGCGGAAGGTCGTGCGCGAGGCGGGTGTGAAGCCCGAATAAGCTCGGCGCACCCAGGGACTCCAATGTCGAGCGCCGTGCCCGCCGGCGAGACCTATCAGCTCGGCCACGACCCGTCGGTCGTCGCTCGTCACGCGAGACGGACGGTGGAAACGGCTGCCGCGTTCTTCCTGCCGTTCCTGAAGCCCGGGATGCGCCTGCTCGATGTCGGCTGTGGGCCCGGTTCCATCACTTCCGGTTTTGCGCAGCGCGTGGCGCCGGGCGAGATGATCGGCATCGACCCTTCGGCGGACGTGATCGCGACGGCAAAATCGCTCGCCGGCGCGACGGCGGCGCGAAACCTGAGCTTCGAAGTCGGCAGCATCTACGAGCCGCGCTTTGCCGCCGGAACGTTCGACGCCGTTTTTGCGCATCAGGTGCTGCAGCATCTGCGCCACCCGTTCGACGCGCTCCGGCAGATGCGGGCGCTGCTCGCCCCGGGTGGAGTGCTCGGCGTGCGCGTCGCCGACTGGGGCAGCGCGGTCTTCTACCCCGAGAGCGAAGGGATGCGCCGGGCCCTCGCTATCCCATTCGACCTGAAAAGGCGCAACGGCGCGGAGCCGAACGCGGGCCGCTACCTGCGCCGGTGGCTGCGGGAGACGGGCTTCGGCGAGGCGCTCCAGAGACTATTGGTAGCCGTCGCAATGACGATGTAAAGGCTGGAATCAAGCCGGAATGGGCACAACTTCTGCCGGGACTTACGTGATGTCGAGCCCGCCGCCCGGCGCAAACGGCGCCGTCAATCCACACGTATGCCCACGTCCTTCACCCACTTCGCCCATGTCCTCACGTCGTTCGCGAGCTGCTTGTTCAGCGCCTGCGGGGAGCTGCCCACGTACTCCGCGCCCATTTCGGTGAGCCGCTTCTGCACATCCGGGCGCTTGAACACCTTTATCATCTCGGCGTTGAGCTTGCTGACGATCGGCGCCGGGGCCGCAGCGGGGACGATCACGCCGTACCATTCCCGGATGTCGAGCCCGGGAGGCGGCGGCACGCCGGCTTCAGCCATCGTCGGCGTGGCGGGCAGCGCGGGCATGCGCTTTACGCTCGTCACGGCGAGCGGCCTGATCCGCTTCGCGTTGATGAGCGGCATCGCCGAGGGCATCGAAGTGAAGCCGAAGGTGACTTCGCTGCCCGCGAGCGCCGCCAGGGCAGGACCCGCCCCCTTGAACGGGACGTGAATCATGTCCGTGCCGGTCAGGCGCTTCAGGACTTCGGTGGAGAGATGATGCAGGGATCCTGCTCCCGACGACGAAAAAGTGACCTGCCCGGGCTTTTCCCTGGCCATGCGGATGAGATCCTGCAACGTCTTCGGCGTTGAATTTTGCGGCACGACGATGACATTCGTCACCCACACGAGCAGCGAAACGCCCGTGAAGTCCCGCACCGCATCGTAGGGGAGTTTCGCGTACGTGCTGGCGCTGATGGTGTACGGCCCGCTCGGCACCATCATGATCGTGTAGCCGTCCGGCGACGCCTTTGCGACCAACGCCGCCGCAATGGTCCCGCTCGCGCCTCCGCGGTTATCGACCACCACCGGCTGCCCGATCGACTCGGGCATGTGCTGCTGCAGGATGCGCGCGAGGATGTCGGTCGCCCCGCCTGGCGGAAATCCGACTACGAGCCGGATGGGGCGTTCGGGGTACTTGGGTACGGAGCCGCCCTGCGCGTGTGCAGGCTGTGCTGCGAAACTTACGCCGGCGAGCAGTACTGCAACGACCGCAACGTTTTTCATGATTCGTTCCTTTCCATAAAAGCTCATCACAAGCCTAGCACCCGCTTCTTCACCGCCTCCGGCGAGCCCTGGAGGTCCATGTCCGCCAGCGACGGCCCGCACCGCCACGGGTCGACGCCGAGCAGCGCGCCGAGGACTTCCGCGAAGGCGCGGTGCAGCGGCACCCGGATCCCCGCCTGATCGGCCAGCTGCACGCACGGCACTATAGCGTAGGGCAGGTCCACCGATACCCACTCGCGCCAGATGTCCGGCTGGAAAGGGGGAAAGGACCTGTAGACGGGATTCTGCATCGCCTCGTAGAAGGTGTTGCTCTTGTAGCCGTAGTACTGCTCAATGGCCTTCGCCATCGGCGTGTGCTCGACGCCATAGGCCTTGCACACGAGCTTGCGCTCGGCATCGAGCGCATCCCCGAGCACACCTGCCGCGGGCACGACGCCCTCCTGGTAGAAGCCGAACTTCCTGCCCTCGAGCTTCGCGCGCTCCATCCCGCCGACGTTCGGCAGCACCATCGCCGGATGCACGATCAGGTTGAGGTTCTCGAGTCCGGTCTCGAGCACGGACGACGCCGCCGCGAAATCCGGGAACAGCGGCTTCAGGACCGCGAGCGCCTCGTCCGAACGCGAAGCCGGCACCGTCGCAATCCGGATGCCCTTGCGCAGCCCCCTCGGCGTCACCACCGTGCCGTCGATCCGCGCGGCATGCGTGGGCGCGGGCGCTTCGGTCACGATCACGTCTGCGCGGCCCGCCTTGCGGAGCAGCGGTGTCAGGCGCGCGGCCGGCCAGTAGCCGTGGCTCTGGATGTGCACTACGGCGCCGGGTGCGAACTCGGGGATCATCGCGCTGAACTTCACCTCGAGCTGATGCATGTCCACCTCGATCAGCACGGCCCCGGCGTCCTTCAGCGCCTCGCGAGTGGTGTCGCACACCTTGTCGAGCCTGGCGAAGCCGGTCTTCTTCGAGACGAGGTGCTTCGCTTCGCCTTCGACGGTGTAGCCTCCCGCCTTGCGCAACGCCGGGATCTGGTCCTTCTGCTCCGGAAAGACCGCAAAGCGCACTTCGTGGCCCGACAAAGCGAGATCCGACGCGCACACGGCACCGATCGCGCGCGCCGTGTTACCGATGACTGCGACTTTTGACATTTCCGGGACTCCACCCGTAAGCCATCGTGCACGCGCCGCCCATCAGCATCGCGCGCTCGCTCGCGCTCAGGCGGTCGGTCAGGCGGAAGGGCTCGACGGCCTGCTCGTAGTTGACGACCGCGAAGGCGCGGGTCCAGTCGGTGCCCCACAGGCAGCGGTCGAATCCCCAGGCGTCGAATAGGCGCGCGAGCGGGTCCCAGATGTCCGGGAAGGGATACGGCTTCTGCGACAGCGTGCAGGCGCCGCTCACCTTGATCACCGCGTTCCTGCGAGTCGCGAGCTCCAGCACCCTCGGCAGGTCGGCCCAGGGCTCGCGCGGCGCGGGCGGCGTGCGCGGCTGCAGGATGCCGAGGTGGTCGATGATGAAGCGCGCGTTGGGGTGGCGGTCGATCAGCGCGGTACCGGCGTCCAGGTTGCCCCAGAACAGCACGTTGATTGGAAAGTCGTGCTTGATCGCCGCGCGCACGATGCGGTCGAGGCGCGGGTCGTCGGGCGCGCGCTTGGCTTCCTTCGTCAGCATGATGCGCACGCCGACCGCGCCCGGCGTCTTCTTCCAGTCGGCGACCACGTCGGCCACGGCCGGATCGTCCGGGTTGACCGGCTTGACGATGGCGAAGCGGCCGGGGTGCTTCCGCTGCACCTCCACGGCGTAGCTGGCGTCGTACTGGTAGATCGAAAAGGCGGAAATGAAGATCGCGCCGTCTATCCCGAGCCTGTCCATCGCCGCCACGGTCTCGTCGCCCGTCGCGCTCGGAGGCCAGTTCGGCACGCTGTGCCACGGCCGTTTCGGCGTGTTCGCCTCGTAGGCGTGGACTTGCGAATCGATGATCGCCATTTGAGTTTCCCCCTCACCCTAATCCTATTTTCGCCCTTCAGCCTGGTTTGGGCACCAGAACGAGCTTCTTCAGCGTCTTGGCGCGCACCAGCGACAGCCACACGTAGGCCAGCACGATGGCCGCGCCGCCCGCGAGCGCCAGGCGCGGGCCCGCCCACTCTCCCGCGACGTTCAGCAGGAATCCGCTCAGGAACATCAGGCTCCAGACCAGCGCGAACACGCTCATCACACGCCCGCGGTAATGGTCCTCGACCAGGGTTTGCAGGATCACCTGCGCGCCGGTCACGAAGTAGCCGTGGCCCAGCCCGGCGACAAGGATCGCGCAGAAGGAAAGCCAGTACCATTCGCTGAAGGCGAGGCCGATCAAAGCCGCGTTATAGACGGTGAGCGCGCCCACGATCAGGTTTCTCGGCGTGAGGCGCGTCTGCAGCCAGGAATACGAAATGAAGCCGGCCAGCGAGCCCACGCCCGCGGCGGCGGCGAGGATGCCAAGACCCCGCGAATCGACCTGCAGGACATCCTTGGCGAATACCGGGAGCATGTGGATGAAGCCCATGGCCAGGGTTGCATTGAGCAGCGCCACGCCAATGACCCGGGCGAATGCTTCGTTGGCGCGGATGTAACGCAGGCTCTCGGTGAAGCTGTTGAGGAGGCTCTCATGCGGACGCGCGGCGCTATGCGCAGGGTGCACCAGGAACAACACGGCGACCATCGTGCTGACCGCCGCCGCGCACACGAGAAAGGTGGCCGGGGCGCCCGCCGCGGCAATGAGAAATCCCGCGATCGAGGGGGCTATCACGCGGCTGCTGCCGAACGCCATGGAGATCAGCGGCACGGCGGAGCGCAATAGCGGGCGGGGCAGCAGGCGCGGGAAGAAGGATGCGCGCGCGGGCTCGTCGATGGCGGCCGACAGTCCCCAAAGAAATGCCCCCAGCGCGAGGTGCCACAGCTGCGCCACACCGAGCAGCGTCACCGCGCCGACCAGGATCATTGCAATCGCGGCATTCGCCTGCGCGGCGCCGATGAGCCTGCGCGCATCGATTCGATCGGCCAGCACGCCGCCCAGCAGCGTCAATGCGAACTGGGGCACGAAACCGCACAGGTGGACAAGGCCCAGTTGCGCCTGAGATCCCGTGATCTCGAAGGTCAGCCAGCCCAGCGTGAAAGCAAACATGTGCTGGCCGACGACCTGCGTGACCAGGGCCAGCCAGTAAAGACGAAAGTCGCGCACTCTCAGCGCGAAGAGGGGATGGGTTTTTTCTTCCACGAATGATGCGTTC
>DASWIC010000027.1:0-2745 GCA_036397875.1 Burkholderiales bacterium | reverse complement strand
AATCGCGAGACGCTGAGCGTGACCTACAAGGGCAAGAACATCCACGAGGTGCTGCGGATGACCGTCGAGGACGCCCTCGCCTTCTTCGACGCGGTGCCGTCAGTGGCCCGCAAGCTGCAAACCATGACCGACGTGGGCCTGTCCTACATCACGCTGGGGCAGAGCGCGACCACGTTGTCGGGCGGCGAGGCCCAGCGCATCAAGCTGTCCAAGGAACTGAGCAAGCGCGACACCGGCCAGACCCTGTACATCCTGGACGAACCGACCACCGGTTTGCACTTCCAGGACATCGAGCAACTACTCAGCGTGCTGCACCGGCTGCGCGACCACGGCAATACGGTGGTGGTTATCGAGCACAATCTCGACGTCATCAAGACCGCCGACTGGGTGATCGATCTCGGCCCCGAGGGCGGCGACGGGGGCGGCCGGGTCATCGCCGAGGGCACGCCGGAAGACGTCGCACGGAACAAGGCCAGCCACACCGGCCAATACCTCAAGCAGGTATTGGCGTGACGATCACGCCCCGCGAGCTGCTGCTCGGCAGCTTCCACGTCGCGCTGGCGGCGGCGGATCCGCTGAAGATCGTCCCGCAGCATCTTCCCCAGCCCCCGCAAGGGCGCACGCTGGTGGTCGGCGCGGGCAAGGCGGCCGCGGCGATGGCGCTGGCGGTGGAGCGGAACTGGCCAGCGGGCAAGCCGCTCGACGGGCTCGTCATCACCCGCTACCAGCACGGGCTGATGACCGGCCGCATCACCGTAATCGAGGCGGCCCACCCGGTGCCGGATGAAAGCGGTGAAACAGCGGCGCAGGAAATCCTGCGGCGCGCGAAGACTCTCACGCCCGACGATCTCCTGCTCGTCCTCATCTCGGGCGGCGGCTCCGCCCTGCTCTCGCTTCCCGCCGAGGGCATCGGCATGGCCGACCTCAAGTCCACCACGCGCGAGCTGCTGAGATGCGGCGCGCCGATCCAGGACATGAACACAGTGCGGAAGCATCTATCCTCGATCCAGGGCGGGAAGCTCGCCGCAGCGTGCCGCGCGCCGGTTGTGGCGCTGGTGATCTCGGATGTGACCGGCGACGATCCGACGCACATTGCCTCCGGACCGTGCGCGCCCGATCCGACCACCTACCAGGACGCGCTCGATGTCCTCAGGCGCTATGAGTTGAAGGCGCCGAAAGCGGTCGCCGAGCACCTCGCGCGCGGAGCGAGGGGCGCAGTTCCGGAAACACCCAAGCCGGGTTCGCGCATCTTCAAGCGGGTCGAGAATCGCGTCATCGCCACCGCCCAGCAGTCGCTGCAGGCCGCCGCCAGCTTCTTCATCGGCCACGACATTCATCCCGCAATTCTCGGCGACTCGGTGACCGGCGAGGCGCGCGAAGTGGCGAAGGTCTACGGCGCGCTCGCTCGGGAAATCAGACGGTATGGAATGCCTTACCCGCCACCGGTCGCACTGATATCAGGCGGTGAAACAACCGTCACCGTGCGCGGCAAGGGGCGCGGCGGCCGCAACGCGGAGTTCCTGCTCGCGCTCGCGGTGGATCTCGACGGCGCGGACAATATCCACTCCCTCGCCTGCGACACAGACGGCATCGACGGTTCCGAGGACAACGCCGGCGCGATCCTGGCGCCGGACTCGCTGAAACGGGCGCAGCAGAAGAAGCTCGACGCCGCGCGGCTGCTCGACGACAACGACGGCTACGGATTCTTCTCCGCGCTCGGCGACCTCGTCGTCACCGGCCCCACCCGCACCAACGTCAACGATTACCGGGTAATACTCGTGATGGGTAATGGGTGAACTCGCGGATATCTAGCTGATCGCCGCCATGCCGACGAATGCGAGACCCGCGATACCGACCACCGTGCCGGCGAGCCGCTGCAACGGCACGCGCGGACGGTGGAGGGCAAGCCAGGTCGCGACCCGCCACGCCGCAAGCGCGATGGCGGACTGGATTACTGCGAGACCGGCGAAATAGGCGAGCAACGGCGTGCTTTCCGCGCCCACGATCGCCTCGGCGAGCGCGTAGCCGTGCAACGCGCCGGACACAACGAACAAGGCCGCGGCCTCGGCCCAGCCGGGATTGCGCGCGGCCAGCAGGATTGCGCCCAGGACGACGAGCGTCGCGGCAATCCAAACCTCGGCGACCTCGAAGGGAGCGCCCGCCGCGCGCCAGCCCGCCGCGGAAAGGGACGCGGTCACAAAGAGAAGCGGCAGGATCAGCCCCCGCTTCCATCGCGCCGCCAGCACGCCAGCCCCCAAGATGAACAGCAGGTGGTCCACGCCGATCACCGGGTGACCGAGACCGGACAGCAACCCTTCCAGCGCCGTAGCCGGCATCGCGTAGTCCATGACGTGATGGGCAAGGGCTGGCGAAGCGGCGGCCAGGAACAGCGCCGCGGCGGCGCACATCATGCGGATCGTGTGGCGCAACATGGAACCCTCCCGATTCGTCGAGCCAATCGCCGGCGTTCATGCGGCAAGCGGCCACGCGCGCCGCGCAGCCGCGCCGCCGGTCCGCTATGCTATGCTGAATCGCGCTGATTGCGAAACTCCCGGCACCTCGAACATGAGCGACAAACCTATCCACAAGGGCCCACACGATCTTGGCGGCACTGCGGCCGGGCCGATCGACACGACCGACCACGGCATGAAGTTCTGGGAACGGCAGGCCAATGCGCTCCGCAACACGCTGACCCGCCGGAATGTCGTTCGCGTGGACGAGTTGCGCCGGGCCGCCGAGGACCTG
>DASWIC010000026.1:0-5319 GCA_036397875.1 Burkholderiales bacterium | reverse complement strand
GGTCGCGATCGTCGCGGCGCCGGCCCCGCCTTTATACGGTACCTGCTGGAGCCTGATTCCCGCCCTGTTCATGAAGAACGCGAACGCCATGCCTTGCGCACTGGCCAACCCTGCAGAGCCGTAGTTGAGCTTGCCGTCGTGCTGCTTCGCGTAGGCGATGAACTCCTTAAGGTTGTTCGGTGGCAGGCCGCCGTGGATTCCCAGTGCGCCCGGCACGTCGACCACCAACGTGATGGCGATGAAATCCCGCAGCGCGCGCACCGAAAAATTCGGAAACATGCTCGGGCCGATTCCCATGGTGCTGACGTTGCCGAGCAGGAACGTGTAGCCATCCGGTGTCGCGCGCGCGGCGTGCTCCACCCCGATGTTCCCCGAAGCTCCAGCGCGGTTGTCGACGACCACCTGCTGCCCGAGCACCTCCGTCAGCTTCGGCTGGAGTATCCGGCCGATGAAGTCCGACGCGCCGCCTGGCGCGAAGGGAATGATCATCCGCAAGGGTCGCGAAGGATACTTGTCGGTTTGCGCGAACGCGCCGGCGCTCACCGACAGCATACAAACGGCGCCCAGCCCAGCCCATACGCGGTATCGCCACGGTTTCATGGGTTGCTCCTCCTTCGTCAATTATGGCATTGGCGGCGCAACGCGCCGGCCCGCCTCACTATACCCGACCTAACACCTGCCCACACCTCCGGGCGCCTCACGCGAGGTCAGGGAATGGGCACCCTCGACCTTCTTGCCGGCCGCACGAAGAACCACGTCGCCACCACGACCAGCGCGAACAGCAAATAGGCGACGGTGAACGTCCACCCCGGAAAATCGTAGAACATCACGCGGTGGATCCAGCGCGCGACGAAACTTTTTTCCGCGTGCACGCCGCGCAGCGCGTCCTCCCAGATCGTCAGCGGGCACCAGATGCCCAGCAGGGTTTCGCCGGCGACGAACACGATTGCAGCGAGGTGCGCGGCCCGGAACCAGAGATTGCGCACCCATGCCCATCCCAGGGCCGCGCCGATCCAGATCAGCGCGAGCCCGCCCACCACGAATGCCACGAACAGGAAGTGGGCGACCAGGATGAGGTCGGCGAGGAACGAGCTCATTCAAGGATGAAGGGTCAGGGATCAAACCGTCGCGCGGCGGCTGTCGAGCAGTCCGGAGGCGAGCAGCCGCTCGTAGTCTTCCGGGCGGTCGACGTCCCACAGCGTTTCGAGCTCACGCCAGCGCCAGCGCATTTGCTGCAAACGGGCCCGGGTATCCTCCATGACGGATGCGCCGCCCCAGGCGACGCCTTCGAAGAGCCGCGGATCGACCCGCTTGAGTCCGATCAGCGCGTAGCCGCCGTCCTCGCACGGAACGAACACGGCGTCGGCACCGTCGCGCAGCGCGCGATCGGCCTGGCGCAGGTGGCGCGCGGTGAGGGCGGGGCAGTCGGAGCCCAGGAGCAGGACGCGCGGGCAGTCGGCAAGCGCCGATTCGAAAGCCGCGAGCATGCGCGCGCCGAGGTCGGCGCCGGACTGCGCCACCAGGGCAGCGCCAAAATGCCCGGCACAGAATCGGAAAAAGGGATCGTCGATATCCGGCGTGCCATGCAGCTCGATTCGGCGATACGAGGCGGCGCGGGCGGTCTCCAGCGTCCGCTTGACGAGCCGGGCGTGCAGCGCGGCGGCTTCTTCGGGCGCGAGCGGCGGGACGAGGCGGGTCTTCACCGCGCCGGGCCGCGGCGCCCTGGCGAAGACGATGACCGCCGCACCGGCATCAACCGCGGTCATAATGCGCCGCCAGCTTGCCCGGATCGGCGCCGAGCCAGTACGCGAGCCGCAGGCGCCACATGAGGAGGATGGTGCGCACGACGCCGTGCTTCTCCCAGCGGCGCCCGGACGCGATCAGGCGGTGCCGGAGGCACAGCGGCGCCCCGAAGCGCTTCAGTTGCCTGGAGAGCGCGATGTCCTCCATCAGTGCGATCTCCGGATAGCCGCCCGCGGCCGTGAACAGCGAACGGGTGGCGAAGATCGCCTGATCGCCGGTGGCGATTCCCGTCAGCCGCGAGCGGACGTTCATCAGGCACGCCACCACCCGCAGCAGCGGATTGGCGCCGGAGATAGCGACGTCGAAGCGGCCCCAGCCGCGGCGCGATCGCTTGAGGCCATCCACGATCAGCGCGTCGGCCGCTTCCGGCAACAGGGTATCGGCGTGCAGGAACAGCAGGATCTCGCCGCGGGCGCGGGCCGCCCCGGCGTTCATCTGCAGGGCGCGACCGCGCGGGGCGCTCACCACGCAGTCCGCGTGCGGCGCGGCGCGCTCCGCGGTGCCGTCGCTGCTGCCGCCATCGACCACGATGACCTCGGCGCCGCGCGCCCGCAGCGGCGCCAGCGCGGCGAGCGTGCCGGCGATGCCTTCCGCTTCGTTGAGGCAGGGGACGATGATCGAGAGCATGGGGATCTTACTTGTCACCGGTCACCAGCCACCGGTCACTGTTTTGCGTCGTTGAGCGTCCAGTCGTAGTCCAGAAAGCGGATATCGGCCTTCTGGTCGAGAATACCCTTCTGATGCGCCGGGCCGTCGGCAAGAAGCGCCGCGTAGGCGGCGAAGAACTGCTCGCGCGAGCGGATCGGCTCGCGCTTCCCCTCGAATCCCCGGTAGCCGCTCGTCCAGTCCTCCTTGAACCAGTCGAAAATCCTCGAGACCTGGAGCCCGCCGCGCTCGGCGCTGTAGCGGTTGCGCGAGCGGTCCGAGAGGAAGCGCTGCGCCTGCTCCTCCAGCTGGGCCTCGAGACGCTGCGCCACGTAGGCTTCCTCGCGCAGCATGGGGCAGCCGATGGATGCGCAGTTGACGGCAAAGTGCACGCGCGGCTCGTCGTAGGCGCCGGGCTTTCTCAGCGTTTCGTGCTCGATCTGGTCGAGACTGGACGCCTGCCCGAGCAGCGTGATGAACCGGTCCTTGAAGGGATTGCCGAAAAACCTGCCGAAGTCCCAGATGGACTGGATGTCGGGGTAGCGGGTGAGGATCTTCTCGACGGTGAAAGCGTTGTAGGCGTTGATCAGGAACGCCATTCTCTGCGCCTTGCTCCAGCCCTCGAACGCCTGTGGCGTCACTGTCGTGAGTGAATCGAGATAGCCCTTGAGGGCGCCACGATCCTGCTGGAAGCCGGCGTAGCGCACCTGCGACGCCTTACCGCCATCCAGCAGCACGACGTGCTTCTTCAGCAGCGCTGTCCATGCCGCGTGCTCGTGGTCGAAGCCCTGCGCTGGCGCGCCGCCCGCAAACAGGCCAGCCAGTAGCGCAATCAATGCGAGGAAGATCTTCATATCCGGCTCCCACCACCCCGTCGCTAACGCGACACCCCTCCTCGGGCAGGAGGGGAAGTTCTGGACTTACCCCTCATCCCTTGCCTCAGCCTCGCATCCACGCGTGATACCGCTCCACCCACTTGAGGAGCCCCGCCGGAGCGTGAGCGCGTTTCCATGCCCCCGCGGCGTACTTATTGGCCTCCGCGAGCGTCGGATAGATGTGTATGGTCCCCAGGATCCTGTTCAGTCCGATGCCGTGCTTCATGGCGGCAATGAATTCGACAATCAGGTCGCCGGCGTGTTCGCCGGCGATGGTCGCGCCGAGTATCCGGTCCTTCCCCGGCGCGGTCAGCACCTTGACCACGCCGTGTGCTTCCCCGTCCGCGATTGCCCGGTCGAGTTCGTCGATGCCGTAGGTCGTGACCTCGTAGGGGATGTTCTTCTCCTTCGCCTCGATCTCGTTCAGCCCCACGCGCGCCACCTCGGGGTCGGTGAACGTCGCCCACGGAATCACCGCATAATCGGCCTTGAACTTGCGGAAGCGGCCGAAGAGCGCGTTGACGGCCGCGTACCACGCCTGGTGCGCGGCGGTGTGCGTGAACTGGTACGGTCCCGCGACGTCGCCGCAGGCGTAGATATTGGGATAGATCGTCTGCAGGTACTCGTTGCTCTCCACGGTGCGGGTCCTGGTCAAGGGGATGCCCAACTCTTCCAGCCCGTAGCCGGTGGTGTTCGCGATCCGCCCCACTGCGCACAGCAGCTGGTCGAAGGCGATCCGCACCTCCCTACCGTCGGATTCGGCGATGAGGATCTTCTCGCCATTCTCGACCCGGAACGCCTTGGCCTTGTGGTTGACCCGCACGTCGACGCCTTCCTTGCGGAATTGCCGCGTCACCAGTTCCGAAATCTCCGGGTCCTCGCGGATCAGGATGCGCGGCAGCATCTCGACCTGGGTCACCTGCGCGCCGAAGCGCGCGAAACACTGGGTGAGCTCGCAGCCGATCGGGCCGCCGCCCAGCACCACCAGCCGCTTCGGCAGCTGCCGCAGCTCCCAGACCGTGTCGGAAGTGACGTAGCCGACCTGCTCGATGCCCGGAATCGGAGGCACGAACGGGCGCGCGCCCGCGGCAATCACGATGGCGCGCGTCGTGAGCGTGCGCGTGCCGCCCGCATTCCTCACCTCCACCGACCAGGGCGAGGTGATTCTCGCTTCCCCCTCGATGCATTCCACGCCGAGACTGCTGTAGCGCTCCACCGAGTCGTGCGGCTCGACCGCCTTCACCACGCGCTGCACCCGCTCCATCACGTCCGCAAATTCGAATTCCGCGCTGGCCGTCCGGATGCCGAACTCCCGGGCGCGCCGTATCTGCGCCAGCAGCCTCGCCGACTTGATGAGCGCCTTCGAAGGCACGCAGCCAGTGTTGAGGCAATCGCCGCCCATGCGGTGCTTCTCGATCAGGGTGACCTTCGCCTTCACCGCCGCGGCAATGTAGGCTGACACGAGCCCGGCGGAACCGGCGCCGATCACGACCAGGTTGCGGTCGAAGCGCGCCGGGCGCCGCCACCGGGCGTACACCTTGCGCGCCTTGATGACGTCGAGCGCCTTCTTCGCGATGAGTGGGAAGATGCCGAGGAGCGTGAACGCGATGAGGACCTCGACGGATATCCGGAACTCGCCGAGCGTCGTCCCGGCGTAGACGTAGACGATGGTGCCCGCCAGCATGCCGAGCTGGCTCACCCAGTAGAAGGTGGCGGAGCGCATGGGCGTCAGGCCCATGGCGAGGTTGATGGCAAAGAACGGGACCGCCGGGATCAGCCGCAGCGTGAAGAGGTAGAAGCCGCCCTCGCGCGCCACCCCCTCGTTGATCGCCTTGAGGTGGTGCCCGAAGCGCGCCTGCACCCATTCGCGCAGCAGGAAGCGCGAGGCGAGAAACGCGAACGTGGCGCCGATCGAGGAGGCGAAGGAGACGATCACCGTCCCCCAGAGCAGGCCGAAGATCGCGCCGCCGACGAGCGTCATGACGGTCGCACCGGG
>DASWIC010000025.1:0-12206 GCA_036397875.1 Burkholderiales bacterium | reverse complement strand
CCGCGCTTCGCGCACCCCCCTTTGTCAAAGGGGGGATAGGGGGGATTATGTCTCCCCCCTTTGACAAAGGGGGGCAGGGGGGATTGGTGACGGATACGGCGATGGTAGAAGCTTTGCAACTGGACGAGCGGCCGCAGTCTCTCGGCGAGGAGATCGTGAACAGCGTCAGCCACGGCATCGGCTTGCTGGCGGCGTTGGCCGCCTTTCCGGTTCTCGTCACCGCTACGCTCAACCGTGGGGACTTGGCGGGAACCGTGGGCGCGAGCGTGTTCGGGACTACCATGGTGCTGCTGTACCTCGCTTCCACGCTGTTTCACGCGTTGCCGCCGAGTCGGGCCAAGCGGGTTTTTCAGATTCTCGATCACTCCGCAATCTACCTGCTGATTGCCGGGACCTATACTCCGTTTACGCTCGGCGTGCTGCGCGGCTATTGGGGCTGGACGCTGTTCGGGCTCGTGTGGGTCCTGGCCGTCCTTGGCACGGTGTTCAAGGCCCTCGGCGGCGTCCGCTACACGACGTTCTCGACGTGGGTGTATCTCGCGATGGGCTGGCTGGTCCTCATCGCGATTGAGCCGGTGTGGACTCTAGTGCCCAAGTGGGGACTATTCTGGTTGCTTGCGGGCGGTATCGCTTACACGGCGGGTGCAGTGTTTTTCATCGCGGAACGCATTCCGTACTTTCACTTCGTGTGGCACCTGTTCGTAGTCATAGGCACCGCGTGTCACTTCGTCGCGGTACTGCGGTACGCGACGTAGCGCAAGTCGTAGCGATCGGTAAGTCAACCCCTCCACCCTGCGCCCCCGGAGGGCGGAGCAGGATTTCCGCGCCCTCGGCGTGGCTGGCGAGCGCGAGTTCCTCGGGGAGTTCGTGCGCTACTACGTGAAAGTCGGGGCGGCGGAGCTGGTCGTGGACCAGCCCCACTACATGGGCGAGCCCGGCTTCGCGCCGGGCGCCGCCGTGAAGGTGGGGATCAACCCCGCCCAGCTGAAGCCGCTCGCCGCCTAGCCCACATCAGCACCGGCACGCCGGAAGCCAGCATCGCAATTCCCACCATCGCGCCGATCGAGCCCGGGTCGAGGCTCATCGCGTAATTGAAGCTCGAGTACAGCATGTAGGCGCACGCGGCGGCGAATAAGAGCGGCGTCAGCGGATAGAGCGGCACACGGAACGGATCCGCATTGGCAGGCGCGTGCCGCCGCAGCGGAAAGAGCGACACCCCGGTCAGCAGGAAGAACAGCCAGAACGCCGGCGCGGTGTAGGCGACCATGGTCTGGAAGCCGTCCGGTGTAAAGGACGCGAGCCCGACCAGCGCGAGCGAGATGGCGCCTTGCGCGAGCAGCGCGTTGACCGGCGCGGAGGCCTGCTCGTTCCAGCGCCCGAGGCCCCGGAAGATCACATAATCGCGGCCCAGCGCATAATTGGTGCGCGCGCCGGTGAACACCGTTGCATTGAGCGTCGAGAGCGCCGCGCTCACCACCACGATGCCGAGCAGCCACGCGCCGCCCTCGCCCCAGGTCGCGCGCATGAGATCGGTGGCGATCGCCTTGGACGCCTGCATGCCGGCGAGCCCCAGCGCCTTGAGGTAGGCGAGGTTGAGCAGCAGGTAGAGCACGGTGATCACCACGATGCCAATCACCAGCGCGCGCACGATGTTGCGGCGCGTGTCGCGCATTTCCGCGGTGAGATAGGCAGCTTCGTTCCAGCCGCCGTAGGTCAACAGCACGAAGATCAGCGCGAGCCCCGAGAACCATGCCCTGCCCTCGGCCGGGGCCGGCACCGCCGGCGCCGGCGCGCCCGTCGCGGTGAGCCCGCTCACCACGACGGCGAGTACGGCGAGCGCGAGCGCCGTGGTCAGCACGTTCTGCACCCACTTGCTCTGGCTGGTGCCGGACACGTTGAGGGCGGTGATCGCGACCACCGCCAGCCCGGCATAGATCGCGGAGCTCTTCCCGCCCAGCGGAAGCAGGTTTGTTGCGTAATCTCCGAACACGAACGCGATCGCGGCGATCGCCCCGGTCTGGATGACGGTCATGCGCGCCCATGCAAAGAGGAACCCGAGCCAATCGCCGTAGGCGCGCGAAAGAAAATAGTATTCCCCGCCGGCATTGGGGTGCGAGCTGCCGAGCTCGGCGTAGCACAGCGCCCCGATCAGCGAGATTACGCCGCCGGCCACCCACAGCGCGATGAATGCAGTCTCGCCCGAGACGTTGCCGGCCACGATCGACGGCGCCTTGAAGATGCCGACGCCGATCACGATGCCGACGATCATCGCCACCGCGTCGTACACGGTGAGCGTCGGGCGCGGCTGGCCTCCCGCGCCGTGCGGCTGCGGCTGGACGGGAACGCTCACGGGCGGATACCCGCGAGCGTAACGTCTCCGGCCGCGCCCATCCTGACCTCGCCACGCACCGTCAGTTGCGCCCGCCACGGCGCGACCCGCTGCCCGGAGCCGTCCCCGACGGTGACCGTGCCCTCGATCGCATCGCCCTTGACCCACCCCCGGAATTGGTAGGTGGCCGGCTTGCCCGTCGCCGGAACCTCGATCTTGAAGCTCAACTGCTCGCCCGCCAGCCGGAACTGGGGCAGCTTCACGTCGCGGTCGCCTGCGCGCGCCGTGCCGTACACAAGCTGGAAGTTCTGCTCGAAATTGAACTGCCAGGGCAGGAGCTTCCCCCCGGCCATGATCTGCGACTCCCAGCGGCCGGCGACCCGGGCGGGCACGATCCAGAAAAAGATGTAGCTCCTGCCGGGGTCGCCGACGGTCTTCTCCGGCACGACGACCGTCGTTTCCTCATCGGGATCCCAGTCTCCCATCGCGTAGTCGTGCGCCACCACCCGCGTGCCGGGCTTCAACGCGAGCAGCTTCGGCAGCAGCCGCTCGTTCATCTCGGGGAGCAGGTAGCTCGTGATGACGGTCGCCTGGGAAAGATCGGTCTCGAACAGGTTCTGCTCGATGAAGCGCGCCCGGTCCGCGACGCCTTCCTTGCGCGCGTTGCTGTTGGCGACCTTCAGCAGATACCTGTCCAGGTCCACGCCGAAGCCGCGCGCGCCGTGTTTTTTCGCCGCGGTGATCACGATCCGCCCATCACCCGAGCCGAGATCGATCACGAAGTCCTTGGCGCCGACCTTCGCCATCCGCAGCATCTCGTCGACCACCACCTGGGGCGTCGGCACGTAGACCACGTCGCCCTGGCCCTCCTGCGCCACCGCCGCCGGCGCAAGCAGAACGGCCGAAACCGCGAAGACTCTCATCCAGCGTGCTGCCTGATTCATGCTGATTCCTTTCGAGGCTGGCAACCTCTCATCATGTCGTCCTCGCGGAGGCGGGGACCCAGTGCCCCCCATCCTACCTTCCCCCGAAGGGGGAAGGGGATACCCGCCTCCGCGGGAATGACGTGCCCAAATTGACTGCAGCTTCGGCAACCCGAAACAGACGGGTACTATCCCCCGTCAGTCCTCACTGAGTGGTGATGCTGCCGCGCCGAACGCGGGTCGCATTCCAGTCGCGCTCACCCCCGCCGGGCAGGCTGACTTTGCCGCGGATCGCATCGCCGTCCACGCGCCCGCGGAATTCGCGCCACAGCGTCCGGCTTCCGGCCTCCGCAACGAGCATAAGACGAATCTCGTCGCCGCGCATCCTGCCGTTCTCCACGCGCTCCGGCCGGCCCTCCACCACGGCGCTGCCGTCCAGAACCTGGAATGTCTGGCGCAAGGTGAGCTCGGTTTCGACGACGCCCGCGCCCTCCGCGGAGCGCCACTTCCATGCGCCGGCGGCGTTCGCTGGCATGATCCAGAGATAGACCTCGCTCGAAGGCGGGCCGTGCGGCTTGTCGGGGACCGGGACGGTCACCTGCGCGTCCGGCCGCCAGTCGTCCATGTCGAATTCGTGCGCCACCACGCGCGTGCCCGGCTTCAACTCCGCGAACAGCCGCGGGCGCAGCTGCATCATGAGCCGCGGGTAGAGGTACATCATGACGACGGACGCGACACTGACGTCGGTGACGAACAGATTCTGCTCCTTGAACTCGACCCGTCCCGCCACGCCCGCGCGCTGCGCCTCGCGGCGCGCAATGCCGACGAGCTCACCGTCGATTTCCACCCCGAAGCCGCGCGCGCCGCGCTGCTTGGCCGCGGCAATCACGATGCGTCCGTCCCCCGATCCGAGATCGATGACGTAGTCTTCCGGCCCGACACCGGCGAGCCGGAGCATGGTGTCCACGACAACCGGCGGCGTCGGCACGTAGGGAACGTCGGCGAGCGCGTGCTGCTCCGCCGCCCAGGACCAGGCTGGCAGCGCGGCAATCAATGCGGCCCCGGCCTGCCGCCAGCCCGACCCGATCGCGCCCCGGCCGATCATCGGGCAACCTTCACCGCACGCCAGCGAATCTCGCTGCGCGCGGCGCCCACCCCGCGTGCAAGCACGCCTTCGATGACGTCGCCGTCCACCTTGCCCGCGAAGTAGAGACTCGCCTCGTTCTCGCGGTCGGTCGTGTCCACCATGACGAAGCTCAGCCGGTCTCCGGCGAGCTTCGTCTCCCATACCTGGGACGGCACGCCGTTCAGGCGCGCGTGCGCCGAAACGTCCTGGTAGCGCTGCGTGAACTCCAGCTCGAGCAGGCGCTCGATCGACGGCAGCTCGAGCCGCGCCTGCCAGCGCCCCGCGACCGTGGCCGGTACGATCCAGAGGAACACGTTTTTCCGGATGCTGGTCTTGCGGTCCGGCCGCCAGTCGCCGAAATCGAAATCGTGCGACACGATGCGCGTGCCGGGCTTCAGTGCGAGCAGCTTCGGGCGCAGCTTGAGCATCATGTAGGGCAGAAGGTAAGTGCTGATCACGGTGGCCTGGCCGAGATCGGTCTGGAACAGGTCCTGCTGGACAAAGCGGGCGCGATCCGGGACGCCCGCCTGTCTTGCATTCTCCTCGCCCTCCGCGACGAGACGCCAGTCGAGGTCCACGCCCAGTCCGCGCGCGCCGAATCGCTTCGCCGCGGTGACGACGATGCGACCATCACCCGAGCCCAGGTCGAGCACAAAATCCTGCGGGCCGACCTCCGCGAGCCGCAGCATCTCGTCCACCGTGACCTGCGGCGTCGCGACATACGGCGCGTCCGGCGTGCGATCCGCCTCCTGCGCAAACGCAGATTGATCCGCCAGGGGGCCAAGCGCGGCAAGCGAGACGACGCAACGGCGAAGCATCAATCCCGCGGTCACTGCATTTCCTTGAGCGCCTGCTCGGTGGTCAGCGAGGCGTGGCGCGGCTTCCAGACCTCGGTGCGCGCCGCGGTCCACGCCAGCTGCTGCGATCGCGCGCCGCGAACGATGCGCGCCTGGCCCTCGATTGCGCCATTGCGGATGCGGCCCGAGAATTCATAGCGGCTTCCCCCGATCTTCGCGGAAAAGGCGATGTCGTCTCCGGCAAGCCTGGCGTTTTCCACGGGGACGCTGGTCACGCCTGTCCTCAACGTGCCCTCGATCTTCTGGAAGTTCTGCTGGAGGGCAAGCTCGAAGTCGATAGGTTTGCCCACCGGCACGAGCCGCCAGAACCAGCGCCCCGCGGCGCGGCCCGGCACCATCCAGTAATAGATCTTGCTGCGCTGGCGGATGCCGACCGTCTTGCCGGGAGCGGCGAGCTCCGTCTCGAAGTCGGGCCGCCACTCGCCCATGCCGTAGTCGTGGGAGACGATGCGCGTGCCCGGCTTCAGGGTGGCGAGGAGCCGGGTGCGGATCATCAGGTTGACTTCCGGCAGCAGGTAGAGGGTGAGAACCGAGGCGGCGGCGACGTCGGTCTCGTGCAGGTCGCGCTGGTAGAACACCGCGCGATCCGCCACGCCGGCCTTCGCCGCATTGCGATTGGCCAGCGCCACCAGGTTGCGATCGAGATCCACGCCAAAGCCGCGCGCCCCGTGTTTCCTGGCGGCGGTGATCACCATGCGACCGTCACCCGATCCGAGGTCGATGACGTAGTCGCCGGGCCCGATCCTGGCGATCCCGAGCATGGTGTCCACCACGTTCTGCGGCGTCTGCACGTACGGCGTATCGCCCCAGTCCTGCGCGAGCGCCGGCGCCGCCGCGAGACACGCGACAATGAAACAGGTCATCCCCGCACGGGAATGCCGATGGTGGCTGTTGCGAAGCATCCCTAGTGGAGCGCGGAGAGCGGAGCCGGCGCGATGCGTTGGGCGTTCCAATCATGCCGCCCCTGCAGGCGGGCGCCTGAAAGCCGCGCCGACCCGGTGACGGTCTCGCCCGCGACCTTCCCGCTGAACTCGTGCTTCACCGGCGCGCCGTTCACGTCCACCGTGAAGGCAAACCGGATCGCATCGCCCCGCAGGCGCGCATTCTGGAGCCTGGCCGTGCGCCCGCCGATTGCCGCCGTGCCCGTGATCACCTGATATCTCTGCTCCAGCTTCACCTCGTAGGCCTGCGGCTTGCCCGATACGGGCAGCTCCCAGCGCCACACCCCGGCGACGCGGGCCGGCACGACCCAGAAGTAGATTTCGCTCAATCCGCCGGCGCCCCCGTACTTGTCCTGTGCCTCCATCTTGACGTGGCGGTCCGGCTTCCAGTCGCCCATGTCGAAATCGTGCGAGACGAGGCGCGTGCCGGGCTTGAGCTCGAGCAGCCGTGGCCGCAGCTCGATGTTGACCTGCGGCAGCAGGTACATGGTGATGACGGTGGCGTCGCCGAGCTTGGTCTCGAACAGGTCGCGCCGGTAGAAGGCGACCTTTTCGCTGACGCCCGCCCGCCGCGCGTTCTCGGTGCTTTCCCGGATGCGGTCGGGGTCGAGATCGACGCCGAAGCCGCGGGTTCCGAATTTCCTCGCCGCGGTGACCACGATGCGGCCGTCGCCGGAGCCCAGGTCGATCAGATAGTCGTGGGGCCCGACCTTGGCGATTTCGAGCATGCGCTCCACGACATCCTGCGGCGTCGGGACGTACGGCACTCTCGGCTCGAGCGCGCGTGCCGGCGACGTCGCGAGCGCCGCCAGCGCCGCCAGCCGAATCGCAAAGCGGGCGGCAGCCGGGACTTCGGGCCAGCGCGACGGGAACGGCATCTGTGGTTAAATTCCGATCTGATGCCGGAGCAAACCGGCGTTTCCGGAAAGGCCCGGATTATACCCGACCCAGGCACCAGACATGATCCTCTACGTCATCCTCTTTCTGTCCGGCGCGTCCGTGCTCGCGCTGGAGCTGCTCGCCTCGCGCATCATGACGCCCTACTTCGGCGTCAGCCTCTATATCTGGACCGGCATCCTCTCGATCACGCTGATCGCGCTCGCGCTCGGCTACTGGGCGGGAGGCCGGCTTTCCGCGAGCCGCCGCGCCGCCGGCAATCTGGCGCGGCTGACGCTCCTCTTCGGGCTCCTGCCCGCCATCGCTTCCCTCGCCATCGTGGCGGCGTGTCTCGCTTATCCGTGGCTGTTCCCGCGGCTCGCCTCCGCGGACCTCGTGCTGGGCGCGTTCGTAGCCTGCTTCTTCCTGCTGTTCATGCCCCTGTTCGCGGCCTCGGCGATGAATCCGCTGCTGGTCGCGATCCAGCTCGCGCGCGGTGGCGGGCGCCCGGGCGACGCCGGTGCGGGCAAGGTCTTTTTCGTGAGCACCCTCGGATCGGTCGCGGGCGTGCTCGCCACCGGGTTCGGGCTGATTCACTACCTCACCAACTTTTCGGCGACGCTGGCGGTGGCACTGCTGCTGGCACTGCTGTCGCTTGCGGCGGCGGCGCGCCCGCCCGCACCGCTCCCCGGCCGCATCCCGCTGGGTCTCGCGGGCGCCGTGGCGACGCTCGTCGCGGGGCTCATGTTGTGGCAGGCCGACGCCTATACCGCGCGCATGTGGCCCGCGGCCTACGGCGGCAAGACCTGGCAGATGGAGGCGAGCTTCCGCTCCCTGTTCGGAACGGTGAAGATCCTGCGCAGCGAGCCTGACGCCGACGGCCGCTACTCCCGCATGTATTTTCAGGACGGGCTGGTGCAGAACACGGTCGCCTCTGACGGGCGCTCGCTGTCGTTCTACACCTATGCGCTGGAGGCCCTCGCCTACGCCTACCGCCCCCGCATCGGCACGGCGCTGGTGCTGGGCCTCGGAGCGGGCATCGTGCCGATGCGGCTCGCCCGGCGCGGCGTGGAAGTCGAAGCGGTCGAGATCGACCCCGCCTCGCTCGCGGCCGCGACGCGCTACTTCGGCTTCGACCCGGGGCGCGTCCGCGTGCATCTCGCCGACGCGCGCACGCAGTTGAAGCGCTGCGGCCGCGGCTACGATCTCGTCATCGTGGATCTCTTTCACGGCGACGGCACCCCGGACTACCTCGTCACGCGCGACTTTTTCGGAGACCTCAAGCGCTGCCTGCGGCCCGACGGCATCGCGGTGTTCAACACCTTCGCCGACCTCGGGCAGCCGGTCGCCTATGCGCATCTCCTCGCCACCTTGCGCGAGGAGCTGCCGCACATGGCGCTCTACCGGCCGGATTGGGCGGGGCTCGCGCACATCAACAGCTTCATCGTCGCAGCCGCACGCCCCCTGCCCGCGCCGCAGCAGATCCTGCTCGATTACGTGCCCCTGCAGCACACGACGGTGCTCGACGCCATGCTCGCGCGACCCATGACGCTCGACCTCGGGCTGCTGCGTGACGGCGAGGTCGTGACCGACGCCCGCAACCGCGCGCTGCTCGACATCGCGGAGAGCCAGATCGCCTACCGGCGCGCGGTGGTCCGGTCGCTTCCACCGGCTTTTCTCGTCAACTGAGGCGGGTGGCGGTCCAGCGCGCCACGCCCTTGCCTCCCGCGAGCTCGACCGTGCCTTCCATGGTGTTGCCCGAGACGCGCCCCTTGAAGCGGTGGCGGTCGCCGCCCGCCGGGAACGCGAAGGAAATGGCCTCGCCCTGCAGGCGCGCGTCCGTGATCCGCACGCCCTTGGCTCCGCGAACGGTAGCCGTGCCTTCAAGGCTCTGGAAGCTCTGCTTCAACGCCAGGTCGTAGTGCGCGGCGGCGGGCGTGGCGAGGCGAAGCTGCCAGCGCCCGGCGACCTTGGCGGGGATGATCCACAGATAGACGGTCGCCCGGGGGACACCGTTCACCGCCTCTTTCTCGGGGACGTCCCACGTGCGCTGGTCATCGGCGTGCCAGTCGTCCCCGAAATGATAGTCATGCGACACGACGCGCGTGCCGGGCCTCAACTCGCCGAAGATCTTCGGTTGCAGGTCCGTCATCATCCCCGGCAACAGGTAGAGCGTCACCACGGTCGCCTTGCTGATGTCGGCCTTGAATACGTCCATCACGTGGAAGGACGCGCGATCCGCCACCCCAAGCCGCCTTGCCTCGTTATTGGCGAGCTGGACGAGCTGGGGGTCGATGTCCACTCCGAACCCGCGCGCCTTGTGCCGCTGCGCCGCCGTCAGCACGATGATCCCGTCGCCTGATCCGAGGTCCACCACGAAATCGTCCTTGCCGACCCTGGCGATGCGCAGCATCTCGTCCACCACCACCTGCGGGGTGGGAACGTACGGCCCGCCGGTGCGTTTCTGCTCGATGTCCTCCGCTGCGGCAAGCCGCGCCAGCGGCAACGCGCCCAGCGCCACCAGCAATCTCCGTCTGCCCGACAGCATTCTGGCCTGCATATGAATCTCCAATCTTCAACCTCCTTCCCCCTTGATGGGGGAAGATTGGGATGGGGGTGATACAGGGCGAGGGAATCGTCAGGGTGCGCGCATGGCGCTCCAGCGCGCGGCCGCCGTCCCGCCCCCAAAGCGCGCCTCGCCGGTGATCCTCCCATCCTGCACGGTGCCGGTATAGACCTCGAGCCGGCCGTCGGGCCCCGGGGCGCTGAAACGAATGCTGCTGCCATCGATCGTCGCGTCCCGCAACGCGATCACCCGGGCATCGCGCACCAGCTCGCCTTCGAAATGCTGGTAGCGCTGCTTCACCTCCAGCCGGAACGGTCCGCCGCGCCCGCCCTCCACGTGCCCGACCCAGGCGCCCGCCACCGGAGCCGGCACGGTCCACAGGTGCACCGTCGAGGACCAGCTGCCCGAGATGTCGTATTTTTCCGGGGTCTGCACGTCGACGCTGCGGTCCGGCTTCCAGTCCCCGAAATCGAAATCGTGCGACACGATGCGGGTGCCGGGCCTCAGCTCCTTCAGCAGCTTGGGCCGCAGCCGCTCCATCATGCCCGGCAGCAGGTAGAGGGTGAGCACGGTCGCGCGGCTCACGTCCGTGGCGAGAACGTCCTGCCGGAGAAACTGCACGCGCTGCGCGATCCCCAGTCGATGGGCCGAGGCGTTGGCAAGGTCGACCAGCTCGCCGTCGATGTCCACGCCCAGGCCGCTCGCCTGGTTGCGCGTCGCCCCCGTGAGGACGATGCGCCCGTCGCCCGAGCCGAGGTCGACGACAAAATCGTCCGGTCCGACCCGGGCGATATCGAGCATCACGTCCACCACCGCCTGGGGCGTGGGCACGTACGGCCCCCCGTCCCTGGTCTCCACCGCGAAGCCGAGCGCGGCGCCGAGCGCGAGCAGCCCCAGACCCAGCCGAGCCAGGATTTTCATGGCGCGAATACTACAACAATTACTCGTTCTCCAGACCGACGGTCGACCGCCAGTCCTTGCCCTTGAACACGAGCGGCTTGATGGCGAACAGGAAGAGGATGGCTCCGAGCGCAAACATGACGGCCGCGATCGGGCGCTGGACGAAGATGCCGTAATCGCCCGCGCTCATTGCAAGCGACTGCCGCAGGGACAGCTCCAGCATCGGCGCGAGCACGAGCCCGAGCGCCACCGGCGCGAGGTCGTAGCCGAACTTGCGCAGCACGTAACCGATAGCGCCCATCGCAAGCAGGATCCACACGTCGATCAGGCTGTTGCTCACGGAATAGGTGCCGAGGATGCAGAAGCACAGGATGCACGGGTAGAGATAGCTGTAGGGAATGCGCAGCAGGTTGACGAATACACCAACCATCGGCAGGTTGAGGATCAGCAGCACGACGTTGCCGACGTACATGCTGGCGACGAAGCCCCAGAACAGCTCCGGTTGCTGCTGGATGAGCAGCGGCCCCGGCAGGATGCCGTGCACCATGATCGCGGCGATCATGACAGCCGTGACAGGGCTCGTCGGTATGCCCAGCGCCATCATCGGCACGAAGGCGCCGCTCGCCGCGGCATTGTTGGCCGACTCGGGCCCCGCCACGCCCTCGATCGCGCCCTTGCCGAATCGCCCGGGGTCCTTCGCCAGTCGCCGCTCGATGCCATAAGACACGAACGAGGAGATGATATGCGCCGAGCCGGGAATGATGCCGATCAGGAATCCGAGCAGGCTGCCGCGTCCGATCGGGCCCACCGACAGCCGGAACTCCTCGCGCGAGGGAATCAGGTCGCGCAGCTTCGGCCGCTGCACCTTCGGCGCGACGGTCCCGCCCGCCGCGAGCAGGATCTCCGACACGCCGAACAGCCCCACGGCCACCGGCACGATGCCCACGCCGTCACCGAGCTCGACCACACCGAAGTTGAACCGGGTGTAGCCGCTCATGACGTCGATGCCGATCATCCCCAACAGCAGCCCCAGGGTCGCCATCGCGAGGGTCTTCAGCATGGAGCCGCCGCTCATGTAGGCGAGGATGAACAATCCCATCATGAGCAGCGCCGTGTATTCGGGAGGGCCGAAGCGCAGCGCCCACGCAGCGAGCGTCGGCGCGAGCAGCATCAGCCCGATCACACCCAGCGTGCCGGCGATGAAGGAGCCGATCGCGGCAATGGCGAGCGCCGGACCGGCGCGCCCGTTGAGCGTCATGGCGTAGCCGTCCACGCAGGTCATGACCGATGCCGCTTCGCCCGGGATCCGCAACAGGATCGAGGTGGTCGAGCCGCCGTACATCGCGCCGTAGTACACGCCCGCCAACAGCACGATGGCGATGATCGGATTCAGCCCGAAAGTCGCGGGCAACAGCAGGCTGATCCCGGCGAGCGGCCCGAGGCCGGGCATCATGCCGACCAGCGTGCCGATCAGGCAGCCGACGAAAGCGTAAACGAGGATCGAGGGCTGGAGCGCGACCGAGAAGCCCAGCAGCAGATTCTGGAATGTCTCGACCACAGATTACCTGGTGATGGGCGCTCAGAAGCCCCAGGGGCTTCGGGGTAGCGGCACGTGCAGCAGGTCGCCCACGACGTAGAAGGAGGCAAAGCCGAAGCCGAGCGCGACGAGCGCCACCGGCAGCGGCCGC
>DASWIC010000024.1:0-4916 GCA_036397875.1 Burkholderiales bacterium | reverse complement strand
GCCCAGGTCCAGCCGGCAGCACGGAGCACAGGCTCCTGTTGCAGCCACCAGGCGCCGGCCACGAAGGAGAGTATGCCGATCCTCATGGCCCTCTAACGCACGGCGAGCGTCCGCGTAGACGCGGATTCAGTAAAATGCCTTCACGATTACGAGGACTACCGCCAGACCGTGCCGCGCAAGTTCTTCCGCAAGCTCCTCCCGAGCCATGATGCCGTCCGCAACAACCGCTACGTGGCGCGGTTTGGCCCGTGGTTGAAGCATCACAACCTCTGGCACCTGCACCGCCGGTCGGTGGCCGGCGGCATTGCCGTGGGCCTCTTTGCAGGTCTCATCCCCGGCAGCAATCCGGTGCAGTTCACCGCCGCAGCGCTGCTGGCGATCGCGTTCCGCGTCAACCTCCCGATTGCCGCCGTGGTCACGTTTTATTCGAATCCGTTCACGATCGTTCCGCTCTACATCGTCGCGTTCAAGCTCGGCCAGTTCGCGCTGCTGGAGACCGGCGGCGAACTACCGCACCTGGCATTCAGCCTCGAAGGCAAGGGCTTCAGCGAGTGGATCCCCGCCGCGCTTCACTGGCTTGCGAGCGTCGGCAAGCCGCTGGTGGTGGGATTGCCGTTGCTGGCGCTGCTGCTGGCGCTGATCGGCTATTTCGCGACCGACTGGGCGTGGCGGTTGTACGTGCGCTGCGCCTGGCAGCGGCGCCGGAGGAGCCGCGCGAATCGCGCGGGCCAGGCATGAGAAAGCCGGATTACTGGGAGCAGGCATCCCGGGATCTCGCCGAGCGTGATGCCGTCCTGCGCGGCCTGATTGAGCGCTTCCGCGGCCTCGCGCTCGCCAGCCGGGGCGACGCATTCACCACGCTCGCCCGCTCCATCGTCGGCCAGCAGATCTCGATCAAGGCGGCGCAAAGCGTATGGGACCGCCTTGCCGGCCGTCTCGGGGAAGTATCGCCTGCATCCGTCTCTCGAGCGCGCACGCCGGCGCTACGCGGCTGCGGCCTGTCCGGCCAGAAGACCGCGTATCTCAAGGACCTCGCCGCCAGGTTCCGCGACGGCACATTCAACGCGGCGACCTGGCACGCGCTCGACGACGAGACGCTGATCGCGGAGCTGACGCAGGTGAAGGGAATCGGGCGCTGGACCGCGGAGATGTTCCTGATGTTCCACCTGGTTCGTCCGGACGTACTGCCCCTCGCCGACCTCGGGTTGCAGCGCGCGATGCGCCTGCATTACAACCGCGGCCGCGCACTGTCCGACGCGCGCATGCGCAGGATCGGCGCCGTCTGGGCCCCGTGGCGATCGGTGGCTACCTGGTATCTGTGGCGGTCCCTGGACCCGATACCCGTGGAGTACTGATCCCTCGCCCCGTCGTGATGACACATGCGGAATTCGTCGCCGCCTACGCCCGCGGCGCACTCACGATCGAGATCGAGCCGCGAAGCGCGGCACGCCACCTGTCGGCACGGCTGCTGCTTCCGTTCGTCGTGATGCCGGTCCTCGGCATCGGCGTTGCGTTGGCGCTAGTCGGCTGGATTTTCTCGGGACTCACGATCCTCGCGCTCGGCATCGTGGCCCCGCAGCTCATCAAGCGCTCCGCGCCGCGCTTTCTGCTCACCCAGGCGCTGGGGGATGCGGCCGTCTACGGCGAATTGACCCGGACCGGAGTACTACGCGTCTCCCCGATAGTCGGTGATGGGGAGACTCAAAGGCAGAAGTCAGACGGCGGAAGGCAGATCCCCGCAGTGCGGAACGACGATACTCATCAGGTCTGACTTCTGCCTTCTGCCTTCTGCCTTCATTCCTGCGGCTGGAGGACGCCGTCCATCAGCCGCAAGATACGGCCGGCGCGCCGCGCAATTTCGGGATCGTGCGTCACGACGACCAGGCTGGTGCTGCCATTTCGATTCAACTCAAGCATCAACTCGAATACCGCCTCCGCCGTGTGCCGGTCGAGATTGCCCGTGGGCTCGTCCGCGAGCACGCAGGCGGGCCGGGTCACCAGCGCGCGCGCCAGCGCGGCACGCTGACGCTCGCCGCCCGAGAGCTCGCCGGGACGGTGCGACAGGCGATGCTCGAGGCCGACCTGCCGCAGCATGCGCCCCGCCTCGCCGTACGCCGCCGACTTCTCCATGCCCCGGACGAGCAGCGGCATCGCCACGTTCTCCAGCGCCGAGAACTCAGGCAGCAGGTGATGGAACTGGTAGACGAAGCCGAGCGCCCGATTGCGGGTGACGCCGCGCTCGGACTCGCTCTGCCGGCTGAGATCCTGCCCCAGCACCCGCACCTCGCCCTGCGTCGCATCGTCGAGCCCGCCCAGCAGATGGAGCAGCGTGCTCTTGCCCGAGCCCGACGCGCCGACGATGGCCACGCGCTCGCCGGCGGCGACATCGAGGTCCACCCCCAGCAGCACCGGCACGTCCACCTTTCCTTGATGGAACGTCTTGCGCAGCCCCCGGCACGAGATCACCGGCCCGCTGCCTGCGCCGGGGTGATGAGTGACGAGTGACGAGTGATGAGTGCTACTCATACCGCAAAGCTTCGGCGGGGTTCACTTTCGCCGCGCGCCAGCTCGGATAGATCGTGGCGAGCAGGCTGACCGCGAACGAGAACACCGCGGTCAGCACGACGTCCGGGGTCTGCACTTCCGAGGGCACGTCGGAAATCAGGTACACGTCCTTGGCGAAGAACTTGAAGCCGAACAGCGTCTCGATGAACGGCACCACGGTCTCGACATTGAGCGCGAGCGCGATGCCGCCGATGAGCCCCAAGCCGGTGCCGACGATGCCGATCACCGTCCCCTGGATGACGAAGATCTTCATGATGCTCGAGGGCGCGGCGCCGAGCGTCCTCAGGATGGCGATGTCGGCCTGCTTGTCGGTGACGACCATCACCAGGCTCGAGACGATGTTGATCGCGGCCACCACGATGATCAGGAACACGACGAAGAACATCATCCGCTTCTCGATCTGCACCGCGCGCAGGAGATTGGCGTGCTGCATGGTCCAGTCGCTCGCGTAGATGTCCGGCCCCAGCGCGCGCGCAAGGTCGCGCGCCACCACCCTGGACTGGAACAGGTCCTTCAGCTTGAGCCGCACGCCCGACACAGCGTCGCCGAAGCGGAAGATCCGCTGCGCATCCTCGAGCGCAAGCAGCGCGAGGCTCGAATCGAACTCCTGATGATCGACTTCGAACACGCCCACCACCGTCAGCTGCCGCAGCCGCGGCAGGATGCCCGCCGGCGTCACCTGACCTTGCGGCGCGACCAGCACGACTTTCTCTCCCGCCATGACGCCCAGCGCGCGCGCGAGATCGACGCCGAGCACGACGCCATACTCCCCCGGTTTCAGGTTGTCGAGGCGGCCGGTACGCATGTGCCGGCCGATATCCGCAACGCGCTCCTCGTGCTCCGGCAGGATGCCGCGCACGATCACGCCGCGCACCGCCGAGCCATGGGTGAGCAGGCCCTGGGCGTTGACGAAAGGCGCGGTGGCGACGACCTGATCGTGGCGCGCCGCCTGCGCCGCCACGCCCTCCCAGGCGGCCAGCGTGCCGCCCGCGCCGCCCAGCTGCAGGTGCGACGCGACGCCGAGTATCCGGGTGCGGATCTCGCGCTGAAAGCCGTTCATCACCGACAGCACGGTGATCAGCACCGTCATGCCGAGCGCGATGCAGACGACGGATACCAGCGACACGAATGATATGAACTGGGTGCGGCGCCGGGCGCGGGTGTAACGCATCCCGATGAAGAACTCGTACGACAAGCGGCGACCTCTTTCCTGTTTCGATTCACGCGCCAGGGCGCGCATGGACCGCCGCTATTCTGACACAACGCGGCATCCCGCCGCGCCCGCAGTGCTGCATTGTGCTGTGCTAGACTCGACCGCAGCGTGCCGCGGCATTCATGAACTGCCACCTGCTCGTTCCCGACCTGTTCTGGCCCGCTTCCGCAGGCAACGAGCCCTACCGCGGGCTCGAGCTTCCCGCCCTTGAAACACTGCTGGCACGCGGGCGGCGCGCGAAAACCCCCGGTGCTTCGCTCGAGCGCTGGCTCGCCCGCCAGTACCAACTGGCCGACGGACTGCCGCTTGCGCCGTTTTCCCTGCGCGGCGACGGCGGCGAGCCCGGCGCAGATTGGTGGATGCACGCCGATCCGGTACACCTCAAGATTCACGGCGACCGGCTGATACTGGCCGACGCCTCGCGCCTCGGGGTGACGCCGGACGAGTCCCGGGAATGCATCGCCGCGCTCAATTCGCACTTCACCGATGACGGGATCTCGTTCAGTGCCCCGCACCCGGAACGCTGGTACCTCCGAACGGCGCATGAGACCCGGATCCGCACCACGCCAACATCCGAGGCGGCTGGCCGAAACGTCGAGCCGATCCTGCCCCAGGGCAACGACAGCGCCCGCTGGCGCCGGGTCATCAACGAGGCGCAGATGCTGCTGCACCAGCAGCCCTGCAACGAAATCCGGGAACGCCAGGCCCGCCCCGCCGTGAACAGTATCTGGGTCTGGGGCCCGGGACGCGATCACGCGCTCGCAACCATCTACGACGTCGTTTGGTCGGACCACCCGCTCGCGGCGGGACTGGCGGCGGCGAGCGGCGCCGCGGCGCGGCCCCTGCCCGCCTCGGGCCCATCGCTGCTGCAAGCGCGTCACACCGGAAACCATCTCGTGGTGCTGGCGCTGCCCGCAACGGCGTACGGCGATATGGCGGACTGGCGCGATGCGGTGGTGATGCTGGAGCGCTCGTGGGCCGCCGCACTGCTCGCGGGGTTGTGGGACGGTGCGCTCGAGTCGCTCACGCTGCACGGATTGGGCCCCGATTACGGCTACCGGTCGGTCGTGGCCCGGCGCGACCGCCTGTGCTTTTGGCGTACCCGGCGCCCGCTGCGCGCATATGCCGCCTGACGCCG